>CAZQXA010000006.1:0-11117 GCA_964597155.1 uncultured Dehalococcoidales bacterium | reverse complement strand
AAGCGACAAAAACCCTTTGCCTGCTTCCAGCCCCTGTGCTAAAATAAGATAGTCATGAAGATTATAAGCTTTAAATACCTGCTAGCGGCTCTTATCATAGTATGCCTTTTGCTGGGCAGTAGCTGTACACTATCCGGTATAAATGAGTCACCCACCGACTCAGCGGCAGGCTCTGCCATTAACCCCAACTGGACGCCACCAGGCGTGGCGGAGCAAGCGTCAACATTACCCTCCATCGCCGATGTGGTGGCTCTGGTCAAGCCCTCAGTAGTAGCCATCAACACCGAGTATGTTAGCTATGATATGTTCAACCAACCCTATGTAGAGCAGGGGGCAGCCGCGGGGTGGATTATAGACGAAGACGGGCTTATTGTAACCAACAATCATGTGGTCGAGGGAGCCAGCAGTGTCACCGTAACCCTGGCTGACGGCAGGACCTTCTCTGCCCAGACCATACGCACCGACTGGCTGAGCGACCTGGCCGTAATCCAGGTTGACGCCCATAACCTGCCGGCGGCAGAAGTGGGCAACTCCGATAGTTTGAGAGTTGGCGACTGGGTAGTGGCTATCGGCAATTCGCTGGGTATGGGGATAAGCGCCACCAAGGGCATTGTCAGCGCCCAGGGCATTTCCCTCTCCGTATCCGAGGGGCAGACCCTGGAAGACCTGATTCAAACCGATGCCGCCATCAATCCGGGTAACAGCGGTGGGCCACTGGTGAATATGGCCGGTCAGGTAATCGGCATCACCAGCATCAAGATTTCCCAGGTGGGCGTCGAGGGCATGGGCTACGCCATAAGCATCAACACGGCGACACCGATTATCCAGCAGCTAATCTGGCAGGGATATGTGACCCGCCCCTGGCTGGGGGTTATGCTCTATACCGTGGACCAGTATGCGGTACTCAGGTATAACCTGTCGGTGGATACCGGGGTGCTCGTTACCCAGGTGGTTACCCCCAGCCCGGCTTCTGAAGCCGGAATCCAAGCCGGCGATGTTATCACCGAATTTGACGGCGAGGAGATGACCACCGCCGATGGGCTAATTCAAGCCATACACTCCCATCAGATTGGACAAACGGTAGAGATAATCTACTGGCGGGGTGAGAGCCAACATACTGCTTATGCCACATTGGAGGAAAGCCCGCCGCCCTCCTAAGCCAACCGCTTAACCCCCAGCAATATGTCGTGGCCGCTCAAATTATGGCGCTCGGTAAAAGCACCCTCTTCCCCAACCCCATCAACCAGCTTTTGGGAAAGAGTCTCCCCCTTGATATAGTCGGCAAAGTCCCCCATCACCTGCCGGATATAATCGTCGCCCTGATAATAGGTAATTATATGGTCAGCGATGTCAAAGCCGGCAGAGCGGCGCATGGTCTGCAGCCTCCGTACGACCTCCCGCGCCACCCCCTCCGCCTCAAGCTCGGGGGGAATCTCGGTGGCGATAGCCACTGAGTGGCCGCCCTCAGAGACGACCTCATAGCCCGACCTGTCCAGCTCAATTTCACCGCTAGCGAACTTCAACTCTTTCACATTAAGCTCTTCCAAAATCTGGGGCGCCAGCCGCTCCAGGACTTCCTGTTCCTGGCTACCGGCAACGCTAACCACAAGGTGAGCCAGAGGCTGCCGAACTTTAATACCGGCCTGACTGCGGGCGGCACGACCAAGGCTACATACCTTCATCGCCAGCCGGGTATCAGCCGCCAGTTTCTTATCAATCCTGGTCTCATCGGCAGCCGGGAAATCGGCCAGGTGCACGCTATCCGGGGCATCGGCAAAGGCGGAAACAACCAGGTTCTGATAGAGCTCCTCAGCCAGGAAGGGGGCAAACGGCGCCAGCAGCTTGGCCAGCGCCACCAGACACTCATAAAGCGTGGTATATGCCGCCAGCTTATCGGCATCGCTCTCGCTCTTCCAGAAGCGCCGCCGGCTGCGGCGCACATACCAGTTGGACAGGTCATCAACGAAGCCCTCTATTTTTCTCCCCGCCTCGGTGGGGTTATAGCCGTCCAGCCCCCGGTCAACATCGGCTATAAGCTGGTTAAGCTCGGAGATAATCCACCTATCAAGCTCCGATGGCTCTACTGAGGCAGCTCCTTCTGCTCTCGGGGTAAAGCGGTCGATATTGGCATAGGTAACAAAGAAGGAGTAGACATTCCAAAGGGTGGCTAGAAAGCGGCGGTTTACCTCAGCCACCGCCTCCTCGGAGAAACGGCGCGTATTTCCCGGCGACGTGCTGGTAAAAAAATACCAGCGCAGGGCATCAGCCCCATATTTATTGATTACCGCCCAGGGCTCGACCACATTCCCCTTAGCCTTGCTCATCTTCTCCCCTTTAGCATCAAGAATAAGCTCCAGGCAGATAACATTGTTGAAACAGATGCGATTAAATAACAGGGTCGATATAGCGTGAAGGCTATAAAACCAGCCACGGGTCTGGTCAACCGCCTCACAAATGTAATCGGCGGGAAATCGCCCGTCCTCAAGCAAGGTCTTATTTTCAAAGGGATAGTGGTATTGGGCTATGGGCATGGAACCGGAGTCAAACCAGCAGTCAATAACTTCAGGGAGCCGCTGCATCTTTGCCCCGCACTTGGGGCAAGCAAAGGTCAACTCATCAACGAAGGGACGGTGCAAGTCCAGCGGCTCTTTGAACCCGGAAAAGCCCGGCTTATCTTTCAATTCCCTAACGCCGCCCAGGCACTCGTAGCTGCCGCAGGACGGGCACTGCCAGATAGGCAGCGGTGTCCCCCAGTACCTCTCGCGGGAAAAAGCCCAATCGACATTGCTCTCCAGCCAGTTGCCAAAGCGGCCGTTCTTGATATGTTCCGGATACCAGTTGATTGCCTGGTTGCCCTTAACCATAGCATCTTTAACGCCCGTGGTGCGGATATACCAGGTCTGCTTGGCATAATAGAGCAAGGGGGCTTCACAGCGCCAGCAGAAAGGATAGGTATGCTTTATCGTCTCGCTGCGGAGGAGAAGTCCGCGAGACTTTAGGTCAGCGATAATATCCTTATCAGCGTCTTTGACGAACTTGCCGGCAAAGGGATAAGTGCCGATGACTTTACCCTGCAGGTCTACGGTGTGGACAAAGTCTAAGCCCTGTTCCTGCCCGACTTCATAGTCAACCTCGCCATAAGCGGGGGCGATGTGGACAATCCCTGTGCCTTCATCCATAGATACAAAATCGCCGGCAATAAGCGGATAGGTTAAGCCCTTAACCGCCTCCGGCTGCGGAAGCCCTGAGCTCATGCGCCGGCGTTCTATCCCGAACTCATCAGGGTTAAACAGGGGCTCATAATAAACCCCCACTAAATCCTCCCCTTTTACCCTAGCCGCCACCTTATAGTCGCCAAGTCCCGCCGACTGGCGCAAAGCATCGGCTAAAATGATATATTCACCATCCACTTCAACTACGGCATATTTAGCCTCTGGGGCTACCGCCAGAGCCGTATTGCCCGGCAGCGTCCAGGGGGTAGTCGTCCAGGCCAGAAAATAGGCAGGCCTGTCTTTAGACAATTTTTCTGGTAGCCCTTTAGCAACCTTGAACTTTATGTAAACTGAAGGGTCTTCGGTATCATCCTCATAACCGAGGGCGACCTCGTGGGAGGAAAGGGAGGTGCCGCAGCGGGGGCAGTGGGGGGTAACCCTATAGCCCTGGTAGATAAAGCCCTTGTCCCACATCTGTTTTAGCGCCCACCAGACAGACTCGATATAGATGTTGTCCATCGTTTTATAAGCATGCTCCAGGTCGACCCAATAGGCAATGCGCTCGGTGAGGTTATTCCATTCTTTGAGGTAGCGAAAGACGCTTTCCCGACAGCGCTTGTTGAACTTCTCAACGCCGTATTTTTCAATCTGGTTTTTGCCAGAAAACCCGAGCTGCTTTTCAATCTCCAACTCAACGGGCAAACCATGGGTATCCCAGCCAGCAACTCGAGGCACATAATACCCCTTCATTACCTTATAGCGGACGATGATGTCTTTGAAAGCCCTCGCCAGCACATGGTGGATACCTGGATTGCCGTTAGCGAAAGGGGGGCCTTCATAAAAGACAAAACGACGCCCACCCCACCGAGCCTCCACGCTACGATGGAAAACGTTTTTACTCTGCCAGAGCTTTAGGATATTCTCCTCAAGCTGTGGGAAATTCGTCTTGCTAGAAACAGGATTAAACATAAACACCTCTATATATAAAAAATCCCGTCCTCTAGGGACGGGGCAATTACCCGCGGTACCACCCTACTTCTCCCTTCGCCGGAAGGGAGCACTTAATTCCAAGGGCACATCTCATGCCCTCGTCAATGATAACGGTTGACGCTACCGACCAAGTCTACTAGGTGAGCTACTTTATAATCCACCGTTCGGTTGGTGGCTCGGGAGTGATTTTCAGGGGATGGCCACGTCTGCTTGCACCCTACCAGACTCGCTTTAGTGTCCGCTCTCCCCTTACTCCCCTCCGTCACTGCCTTTAACGCTTTAAGGTTAGCACAGCCTGAAGAATAAATCAAGCCGCGGACTAATCCGGCTCCGGTTTTTTAAGCATAATAACCACCTTACGCTCCTCGCGCTCGCCGACGCTCTCGGTGGTAATATCGGGGTCATCAGCTAAAGTCAGGTGGATAATGCGCCTCTCATAAGCCATCATCGGCTCCAGGGTAAATGGTCTCCTCTTCTGCTTCACCTGCTCAGCTATATGATGGGCTAAAGCCTGCAAAGCCTCATAGCGGCGCTGCTTATACCCCTCCACATCAATTACTACCGGCACCCGAGCCTTGGCCTCATGAGCCGCGATGAGCCGGACGATATACTGCAGAGATGAGAGGGTCTGACCCCGCCGCCCAATCAAGATACCAAGGTCATCACCGCTGACATCAAGGGCGACAACCTCAGAAGCCTCCCCACCACCTTCAATCGGGGGTTTAGTCTTAGCGACCACAGATGCGGTTATTCCCATCTGCTCCAGCAGGGTCTCCAGGACTCCCTTTGCCGTCTCGGCTATATTGTCGGGCACCTTCGCCGGAGGCGGCACCTTCTCCAGTGGTCGCACCTTCGCCAGTGGCTTCACCTTTACCACCGCCGCCTCGGCCCCCAGACCCAGGATGCCATGCTTACCTTCTTTTACGACGGTGACCTCTACCTCTTCGCGGCTGACGTCTAACTGCTCTAATGCTTTTTGGATAGCCTCCTCCACTGTCCGGCCGCTTACCTCCAGACTCTTCATCACTCAAACCTTCTTCCTGTGCCGCACCAGGCACAACAATATCAGCACCACCGGTAGTCTTTTCTACCTCAGCGATGCGCTCCTTATACTTTCTATCCCTCTCCCTCTCGCTCGGCTTTTTGGGTGCTGTCTTAACCAGACCTCCCCATCCACCAACAAAATACTGGGCACCGATTCGGAAAATATTTGAAGTTATCCAATAAAGAGCCAGCCCGCTGGGAAAGGATAGGGTGAGGAAGGCAAAGAGAATGGGCATCATCCACAACATCAGGTTGCTCTGCGTCTTCTGAGAAGGGTCAACAGTGGGTGCCATTACCATCTTTTGCTGTACCCAGGTTGTTCCCCCAACCAGGAGGGCTAGAAACATGTCGCCGCTGGATAAGTTCAACCAGAGGAAATGATTATTAAGCGGCAGCGCCGAATATACCACCGGCCAGGAATAAAGATAGGGCGATAGCCCCACCAGATTCTCCGGGATTACCGCTAGAACCCGCATTATTGACTGGAACAGGGCTATCCAGATTGGCATCTGGATTAGCAGGGGCAAAATGCAACCGGCAGGGCTTACCCCGGACTCCTTATACAGCCGCATCTGCTCCTGAGCCAGCCTCTGCTTATCCTTGGCATATTTCTTCTGAAGCTCGGCAATCTTAGGCTGGAGATCCTGCATCGCCTTGGAAGCACGAGTCTGCTTCAGGGTAAGAGGGAGCAGCGCGGCATTAACCACCAGGGTCAGGGCAATAATAGCCAGTCCAAAGTTATTGAACAGAACATGGGTCAGCACAATGAGGATGTTGGTCATTGGCTGAATGGCAATTATGTCCCAGAAGTTCAAAGGAACCTACCTCACTTGTTAATTAATGGGCAAACTCCACAAAGTCGCCCCGGATTCGGCATCCAGGGCAAAAAGATTTTGCTCCTGGCTATAGATATAGACAACCCCCTCATTAAAGCAAAGGGGAGCATATACCGCCTCGGCTAAATCGGTTAAAAGCTCTAATTGGTTACTAGCGGTATCCAGAGTGTAGACCCCACCCGCCTCGGTAGCAATAATAAGCCTGCCATCAACCAAGACCGGCCAGGAATATAGCGGGCTTCCCAGGTCAAAATCGGCTACCCTAGTCCCATTGGCAGCATCCAGGGCGTAGAGCCTGCCGTCAAAACAGCCGACATAGACGGTGCCGTTATAAGCTGTCGCCCTTGTCCAGAACCATCTCTCCGCCAAAAATTGCCAAATCTGGCTGCCGTCGGTAGCGTCCAGGGCATAAAAATACCTATCAAAGGAGCCGATATAGACTGTATTATTATAGACCAGAGGGGTGGAGGCGATAGCCCCCCCAGTCTCAAACTGCCAAATTTCTTCGCCGGTAATGGCATCTATGGCGTAGAGCTTGTGGTCAAAGGAACCGACATATAGCGTCTCGCCATCAATAGTCGGGGTTGCCCAAATCTTGTCGCCGGTAGCAAAGGGGAAACCCGGCTGCAGGTCACCAGTCTCAGCATCCAGGGCATAGACCCTGCCATCGGAGCAACCAAAATAGAGGCTATCAAAAGCGCTTATCACGCTGCCAACAATAGGCTCCAGACTGCCCTGGCGGGGATATACCCACCTTAGCGCCCCGGAACTGGCATTTATGGCATAAATCTGGCCATTATAGCCGCCAACATAGACCAGCTCTCCGACCACTACCGGACTGCCATAGATGGCTACCGGCACCGCTGACGACGCACAGCCAAAGCCGCCGGCTAGCGTTGTGCCCTCCAGCGGGACTTCCCAGAGACGGCTGCCATCCGATAGCGCCACCGCCACCATCTTACCGTCCACCACCGGCGCCGAACAGCCAAAGCCTCCGGCTTGCTTCAAGGCAGGGCACAAAAATATAGTCCCATCGGCTATCGTCCCCCCGGAACCACCCTCAGGCGAGGTCCTGATGCCGATACAGCCGAAGGCGGTTAGACCAACAAGGAGCAGGATAGCCAGCAAAAAAACCTTGCCCACCGCCTTATTTCTAATCCTCAAGTTAACTCCCTTCCCAAAACCAATATCAGGTCACAGGGTCATAACCACCAGGACTAAAGGGGTGGCAGCGAGCTATTCGCCTTGCCCCCAGCCATACCCCTTTAAATAAACCAAACCTGGAGATAGCCTCGAAGGTATACTCTGAGCAGGTTGGCTTAAAACGGCAGTTATGCGGCATAACCCGCGACAGGGTAAGCTGATAGAGTCTAATTAGTCCTAAGGAAAGCCTCTTCATATTCACTCGCTAATAACCTGGCTTGGGACAGCAGACCCCGAACCGATTTCTTCAAGCTAGACGAGCTGGCAGTGGCGGCTCGAGGACGAGCCATAAAGATAATATCCCATCCCGGCTTAAGCCGCACCGAATGCAGGACTTCCCGAAGCCGGCGCTTCACCCGATTTCTGACCACCGCCCCACCCACCCTTCGGCTGACCGAAAAGCCATAGCGGGAAAAACCGAGCCCGTTAGGCAAAGCCTTCATCACCACCAAATCGCTGGCTTGGGGGCTACCTTCATTATAAACCAGGGCATACTGTTCTGAACGGGTAAGATATTCCTTGCCACGCATGGTCACACCACGATGAGTCGCTTGCGGCCCCTCAGCCGTCTGGCTTTTAAAACATCCCGTCCGCCCCGGGTACTCATTCTTGCCCGAAAGCCGTGCTCACGCTTTCTTGGAATCTTCTTTGGCTGATAAGTCCTCTTAGGCACAATAACCCCCTCTATAAATCAGAATGATTATACTTCTGCCGGCTCTGGGGTGTCAATCTGGCCAATCTTTTGGGAAGAAACGATAACCCTAGCTTCAAGGAAATAGAGGATAAAGCGGATTTTTAAAAGTATCAGAGAAGAGATGATGTCGGCAGGCCAAACTAATCGCGAAGGCCAACGCCCCCGGTCTGATGGATATGGGCCGGTACATATGGCAGCAGGGCTAGGTGCCGCGCCCTCTTTATGGCCAATGCCAGGGCACGCTGATGCTTAGCACAGGTGCCAGTCTTGCGCCGCGGGGCAATCTTCCCCCTCTCCAGTATGAAACGGCGTAACTTAACCGAGTCTTTGTAGTCTATCGTCTCCACCTTATCGGCACAGAGAGAACAAAACTTACGCCTCGGTATATACCTTGGCCTACTCTGCCCTCTTTCCCTTGTTTCACCAGGTCTTTTTCTAACCACTTATTTACCTTTAACCCTTCTAGATCTTAAAGGTTTTGAGGGAGCTAATGCTAACCTTCGTCGGAGAATGGCATGTCATCACCCGGCTCCGGCTCAGCATCAGCAACCTCACCAGCACCGGCACCAGTCTCCTCCCCGGCAATAGGCGCCGCCGCCTGCCTATCAATAAAGAGCACGCGGTTAGCCACCACCTCAGAACGATAGCGCTTCTGCCCATCCTGCCCTTCCCAGGTGCGGGTATGCAGCCTGCCCTCAGCATAAACACGCTGACCCTTGGTCAGAAACTGGTTGCAATTTTCCGCCAGCCTATTCCAGGCGACCACGGTAAACCACTCCGTCTCCTGCCGGCGCTCACCCTCTGGTGTCGTATACACCCGATTAGTGGCAACACGGAATGAGGTTACCGGATTGCCATTAGGAGTGAAACGCATCTCGGGCTCAGTGCCAACATTACCGATAATCATCACCTTGTTTAGCGTCAACATCGCCTTTAACTCCTTTCGCCCTCGACCCAGCATCCATTAGGAAACAGGCGTTTCTTGACTGCCCACCTAAACCCTGACCAGCAAATGCCGCAGAACATTCTCCGAAATTCGCAGATTTGCCTCAAGCTCCTTACCCAATGTAGGCTTCAACTTTAACTGAGCCAACACATAACTGCCCTCCATAAAATGTTTTATGGGATAAGCCAGTTTTCTTTTGCCCCACCGCTCTACATTGGGAACAGCGCCACCTTTTCCGGTGATGAAACGACTTATGTCATCTATTACACTATCCAGAGCGCTATCGGCAACTTCCGGACTAATAATTACCACCAGTTCGTAGTCCCGAAGCTCCTTATCTTCCTTAGTAGCCATAATCTCCTCGAAAAAAGCTAGTGAGATATTATAGCACACAACCAACAGGGCAAACAATAGCTAAAGCCAGCTTGACACAATAAGGTGCCCCTGATAGACTTTGACTTAAAGCTTTAGCACCTCACCATGAAAATGGCCCCGTGGTGTAGCGGACTAACATGCCACCCTGTCACGGTGGAGATCGGGGGTTCGAATCCCCCCGGGGTCGCTCTTACCAATTTTTTCCCCTTGACAGCGGGACTTTTTCCATTCTTCACTCTTCAAGGAAAAGCCTTGCCCTCTAGCCGCGGAGATAACTAAAGGCAGACAGGGCGGCAGTGGCGCCATCGCCAACGGCGGAGGTAATCTGGCGGGCTGAGTTCTGGCGGATGTCGCCGGCAGCGTAAATGCCCTCAGCCAAGGTAGCCATCACTTCGTCAGTGACAATATGTCCTGTTTTACTGAGTTTCACGACGTCAGCAAAGGGCTGGCTATTGGGCTTAAGCCCCACGGCGACGAAGACGCCAGACACCTCCAGGGTGGAAACCTGTTTGGTCTTAACATTGCGCAATTTCAGCTCTCTCACCAGCTGCTGGCCCACAATCTCCTCCACCACCGTATCCCATATAAACTCTATCTTGGGCTCTAGCTGAGCTCGCTCCTGAAGAACCTGCCCCGCCCGAAGCTGGTCCCGCCGGTGTATCACGTAGACCTTGCTGGCATGCTGGGCAAGCTCCAGGGCATCAGTGATAGCGGCATCACCCCCTCCCACCACCGCCACCTCTTTACCGCGAAAAAAAAAGCCGTCACAGGTGGCACAGTAAGAAACACCATGCCCCACCATTATATCCTCGCCGGGAACGCCCAGCTTACGGTACTCCGAGCCGGCGGCGATAATAATAGCCTCAGCCTCAAAGCTGCCCCCGGTGGTAATGAGCTTATAAGGCTTGCCAACATTCACCCCGCTAACCTCAGCTGTTACCGTCTCCAGCCCGTATTTAGTGGCTTGCTGGTGCATCAGTAAGCCCAGGTCGGCACCGGAGATGCCATCAGGAAAGCCGGGGTAATTCTCCACCAGCGGGGCATTAACTATCTGACCGCCAAACATGCCACGCTCCAGCAAAAGGCTCTTAAGCCCCGCCCTTGAGGTGTACAAGCCGGCAGTAAGCCCGGCAGGGCCACCGCCGATAATAACCACTTCGTATTTAGCCACGGCTCACCTCACTTGTTTATAACACATACTGCAGGTAAAATCTAGGGTCAGGTACCGACGATACCTATCCCCCCTACCCCAATAATAGTCGATACTAGTTAATGATAATCAATTTCGGCTTGGCGTGTACTCCTATTGAAACTGGCTGGAAAACGGAGAATAAACGCAATTGCAGAAGTTGACAAGGATGAAGACATACCGCCCCCTCCAGACAACGGACTTGACAGTTATAGATGAGCAGTCTGGTAAGATAAGGTATGCTAGAAGGCAATTGCCCCCAGTGCGGTTATCATTGTGCTGGATGGGCATTGCGTTTTCCCCAGAACCAGATGTGCCCCAAGTGTGGCACCGGGCTCGAGCTTAAAGAGGGCGGGCGCAAGGTTGCCACTGGTTACTCCCCTTTTAATGCCGAGAAATACTACGTCGATCTACCCTCCAGCGCCCCCGCCCCCAAAGAAAAGGAAAAGAGCAACCGCAAGCCAAACAAGCGCCCCCGCTCCTGAAAAACCGCCTTGGCATCTGGTAACCACCGTTTCCCTCCCACTACCCGCCAGCTTTTCTTTTGTAGCCACCAGGACAAAAGTAAATGTTCCCAACCAGCCGGCTTTTATGATATTATCCTCCAAGATAGCGAGATGTTATTGAG
>CAZQXA010000005.1:0-22865 GCA_964597155.1 uncultured Dehalococcoidales bacterium | reverse complement strand
CCCGATTCTAATCACGTCGTCTATATCGGGGCAAAGGGAAGTCCCTATTTCCCATACCGGATTCTATCCCGGTGCTTTAATCTGCCGCTCAGCAATGTCCGAATAATAACGCCCATTATTGGCTCCGACTTTGGCGGCACCAAGAATGATATGACGCCGGCTGATTACTCGGCGGTCATGCTCGCCAGGGAGACGGGCCGGCCGGTGAAGATTGTGACCAGCCAGTTTGATGTCCTCACTACCGACCTGCGGCGCCATCCCATGTGGCTCACGGTAAAGACGGGGGTCACCAAAGACGGCATACTAAAGGCTACCTATCTCAAGGCTGTTGCCGACGGGGGAGCCTATACCCGGATGAGTCCGCTCACGATGATGCTTACCGGGTGTCTTACGACTCTACCCTATAAGCTGCCTAATTTCAAATATGACGCCTATAACTACTTTACCAATAACCCCAGTTCGGCCGCTATGAGAGGGCATGGACTATATCATAGCCGATTTGCCGCTGACGTCCAGCTGGACATGATAGCCGAAGAGCTTGGTCTAGACCCGGTGGAGATCAGGCTAAAGAATTCCATTGAAAACCCCAAGCCCGGTAAGGTATATGAGACAGTCAACGAAGTGCATGTGGCGACCTGCGGGATGAAGGAGTGCATTGAAAAGGTTGCCGAGGTGATAGACTGGGAGAAAAGGAAGAAGACGAAAAAAGAAGATGGCTATAAGGCCTATGGTATTGGCTTTGCCGCCGCCACATATAACAGCGGGACAAAGCTGAGTGCCCATAACGCCTGTGCCGCTATTATCAGGGTGTGCGAAGACGGGAGTGTTAATTATCTGACCGGCGCTACCGACGTCGGGCAGGGGTCAGACACCATAATGTGTGCTATTGCCGCCGAGGTGCTTGGTATCGGGTTAGCGGACATAGACCTGAAGCGGGTGGATACCGCCTTTACCCCCGTCGACCCCGGTACCTATGGCAGCCGGGTCACGGTGCTCGCCGGTCAGGCGGCCAGAAATGCTGCCCTGGATGCCAAACGCCAGCTCCTTGAGGTCGCCGCCCAACAGTTTGGCGTAAAACTGGAAGAGGTTGAGATTAAGAATAAGCAGGTCTTTGTCCTCTCAAACCCCGATAGGAACATGTCCTGGGAGAGGTTGGTGAGAACCGCCTGCTATGAGACGCCGGGCAAGGTCATCATCGGCCGCGGCTATTCAACCCAGGGTATATCGTTATTAGGGCTGGCCGATTTCAGTAAGGGTGTGGGCGATATCGGGACCAACTATAGCTTCACTGCCCAGGCAAACGAGGTGGAGGTGGATGTGGAAACAGGGGTGGTAAAATGTACCGATAATAGCGTGATCGCCCACGACTGTGGTTTCCCGCTAAATACTCAGGCGGTAGAGACCCAGGTCCAGGGTGGGGCCTATCACCAGGGGATTGCCGCCGCCTTGTACGAGGAATTTAAGATGGATAGAGGGCAAACCCTTAACGCCAACCTTATTGAGTACAAGCGCCCCCGCGCTTACGAGGCGCCCATGACACAGATAGAGCATGTGATAACCGATGACCCCTATGGTCCGTTTGGGGCTAAGGAGGCCAGCGAGGGGAGTTGCTGTTCAGCGCCACCGGCGATAATTAATGCCATTTATAATGCTACCGGAGTATGGATTAAGGACCTCCCCGCCCAGCCGGAGAAGGTCTTCTGGGCGCTAAAGGCCAAAAAAGAGGAAAAGAAGGGGAAAAAGAAAAAATAGCCTTACCGGCTTTTCTATTTCTTAGAGCGCCTTTGGTTTAGAGCAAACGGGACAATTTTCGTCTTTCTTGATGTCATAAACCCGGAACTTTAGCTCATCACCATTAAAGAGCAGCAATTTCCCGGCTAGCGCCGGGCTTTGGCCGATAAGCAGTTTGATAGCCTCCAGAGCCTGCAGGCTGGCGATAATTGCTGGGGTCACCCCGAGAACGCCAAGCCCACCGGCACCTTCGGGGTGAAAGCAGGCTAGGCAGGGTGTTTTTCCGGGGATGATGGTGGTAATCATACCCCGCAGGCGGGAGACGCCGCCATAAATATATGGTATCTTCCCCTTGATACAAGCCGAGTTTACCACCAGCCGTGTTGCCGAATTATCCAGTCCATCGACTACTACCTGAGCGCCATTGATAATCTTAAGAACATTCTCCTCCGTTATCTTGGCGAAGATAGGGGTAATTTCTATTGCGGGATTTAGCTTGGAGAGCTTTTTTTGAGCAACCATTACCTTCTCCTTCCCTACATCCTCTTCCCAGTAGAGAATCTGCCGGTTCAGATCAGGCAGCTCAACAATATCCAAGTCAACAATAGTAATATGGCCAACACCAGCCGCGGTTAGATAGGTTGCTGAGGCACAGCCCAGCCCGCCCACGCCAACGATTACGACACGGGCGTCTTTTAGCCTCTTTTGCCCCTCTTCTCCAAAATCGGGGATTATCAGTTGCCGATTGTATCTGGCAAGTTCACTTTGGTCCAGCATCTTAACCGTCCCAGCGCCAAAGTATCTTAACCCTCACGGTATCATTATTTTGGAGCTTGGCGTCAAGGCCGCCAGCTAGTGCGACATAATTCTGGCCATTAACCAGGACATCGTAATCGAAATCAAGGTCATTAGTTGCCGGGTTAATTGGCTGGAAATCAACATTGGCTGCCTTGTATTGAGCGGCAAGTGCCGCAAGCAGTGCCCTTAGCGTGTCGCCATCTATTTCCCTTTCAATAATGCCCTTCTCCTGGGCGTGTGGCCAGGGTGCATAAAGCCAGGGCATAACAATAGAGGGCATTCCCTCCCGGCTCACCTTCCGGGTAGGATTAATTACGATTATCAATTCGGAAAAACCGGGCATTATCACCGCTTTCAATAGCCACCTCCACGGGTAACTTGTTCTTGACAGCTGGTGAGCCGCACAGGAGTCGAACCTGTAACCTGCTGATTAAGAGTCAGCTGCTCTGCCAGTTGAGCTAGCGGCCCACGCTATCTGATATTTTAGAGTGTGAGCCGGCTTTTAGCAAGTAGAGAAAGGGTAGATTGGCGGAAAATAGGTTAGGGGAGGGAGGGCTTTTTAAGACGCCGGCTTTGGTCCTAGCCCCTTTATAAAAGAGCTAATACGTTACCAAAAGCGAGCCTTGCTTATAGTGGACCAGATGCCAGGCCAATTTATACGAGGAGGCCACTTCCTGCGATTCCAGACGCGGGGCCACTTTGTGTAGTACCAGAGATACCAGTTCAGCCAGCTTAAGAACAAAAGGGAAGCGATTATACTTATTATGAGCCACCAGTTGATGGTTAGAAACACGCTGAAATCATCGCTCAACTCGGAGACCAGCACCTCATATTGCCCCGATTCCATATCAGTTAGGGTAAAACTTACCGGCTGGCTTTGCCCGGCACCCAGGGTTACTTCTTGACTGGCTATTGTCTCCCCATCTATCTTTAGCTCGACAGTATAAGTGCCTACCTGCCCGCCGTTGTTGGTGACATTAACGGTGATGGTAACGTTTTCCCCTGTCTTGGTCACGAAGGTAGCCGGCTGCCATATCTCCCTCACGCTGGTTGTGATGTTTAGGTCGCTGACCACAAAATTAGCCGTAGTTGGGGGTGGGGGAGGTACGTTCACCAGTATGGTGAACGGTGAGGCGAGGTAATCGGTTACCCCGGTTACCTTGCCGACTTCGGCCACTCTACCGGCGTCGGGGGGCAGGGTGACCCATAAGCCCTGTGTCTTGTCAAAAAAGGCGATAACCGGAGAGTAGCCACCCGGAGGTAGCTCATCGGGGTCGTAGCTGAGCTGTATTATGAGTGACGGGTCGAAGAAGGTGGCGATATTGCAGGCTTCATTCCTGGTGCTATCTTTATAGCCGGTAAAATCAAAAACTGGGCCTACTATGGCCATACCCTCCGGTGGCGGCGGTTCATACTGGGATAGACTCATCACTATTACGTATGGGAAGCAGTAGCATCCCCCACAGTCGCCACAAAGTATCTGCATGCCATATAAAATCTCCATGAAGTGTATTTCATCAGGGTCATAGGCCAACTCATATTCTAGGGTGGTGTTCCGACAGCAGTCCATCCTTACCGTGGTTATTTCACCCAGCATGTCTATTTCCATAAAACAATCTTCTCCAGCTCCACCGCCTTGGTAGGGTGGTGGTGGGGGTGGGGGTGGTGGCGGAGGGAGGTCATCGACCAGGAAATAGGTTATGGTAAAGGAGAGGGTATCTCCCTGAGCATCGTTACCGGTGGCGCAGGGCAGCTCCCATTCCCAGTACAGGGTGACGGTGTCACCAGGGTTTAGCGGGACTATCCAGATATAGTTAGGGTCGGTGGCGCTATGCGGCAGGTTGTTAAAGGTTGTCGGTAGGCTCAGGTTAGTAACTAAACTGCCGGCAGGGTCGGTAGTGAGGTTGAATTCTAGGTAGTCATCAAGTTCACCTTCCCCGGTGGTATTAGTCTCGGGTTCCGGGTTTAAGCCTTCACCGCTATCTATATCGCTTACCCAGAGAATAACAAAGCCGTCCAGGTAGCCGTCGTTGTGCAGGGTGACCGTCTCGGTGCCACTGTGGCAGGGCTTGATATCCTCTATGTTCCAGCTGGTGGCCCCGGTTCCGCCCAGGACCAGGTCTATTGGGGCTTGGGCTTGCACCGGCGTGGGTAATGAGCCAAGCATAACCAGCCCTATTATCACCGCCAGCAAAAGCCTGGTGGCATAATATTTTATAGTCCTGGTTTTGGCGATAATCTCTTTTATCTTATACATAAAGCCGTCAGCCTCTAATCCGTTACCACCTGGAAAGAGACCATCACTATTGAGCCATCGCTCATGATGAACTCTAGGCTAATCGTCTCCCCGAACTTGCCATCGCTAAAGATGAAGCTAATGTTGTCTTCTTCTCCCGCGGAAAGGGTAAAATCGAAAATATCCCGCTCTGAACCTGAAGTCAGCATGGTGGCATAGGCAAGCTCACCCGCCGACCATATCTCTACCAGCCGGCTGTCCCCGCTATTGGGCTCCCAGCTAATGATGAGCCTGTCTATAGTGATGCCATCTTCACCACTGCTGTTGGCGAGGTCTAGGTCGCAGATTGTTTCTCCCTCGAAGGTTTGGGTGACGGCATTCTTGTCCACCACCAGGTTATAGGCCTGACCTGGGCCTGGTTCTGGTGGCGGGGACCCCAATTCAAGAAGAGTAAAGGCTTGGTCGCTATCGTCTTGGCCGTTTAATTCAATGGGATATTTGGCCATAATCCTGATTAGAGCCTCGTTTGATGTTGGCATACCCGCTGGAACCGGCCACAGGCATACCCCGTCATTTTCCTCGTCACTGAGTATCTTAATCCAGGAATCCCCGTTATTAGAGGAGAGGTAGATATCTATTAGCATCATCTCCGGGAAGTCTCCCTGGGTAGCCCAGATTATGGGATAGGTCTGGCCGGCCTGCCAGCTTTCTCCACCATTGGGGCTGATAACGGTTACTTCGGGCGGTGGTGGCAGGTGGGGGCAGAAACGCGCGCTCACACCAAAGCCGCTCCCGCAGGAGTCGGCAGCGGTAACCTTGATGCGACAATCATCACTTATCAGGTATTGGACCCAGGGGATTTTCCATGAATATGAGTTGCAACCCAGGCTATTCTGTTGAATGGTGGCTATGTGATAGCCGTAATGCAGCCCATCATCGGCAGAAAAGTCGATATTTACGGTGAGGGGAAGGTCACCATCGGCGTCAGTAACACACCAGCTTATAGGTATCGTGTCACCTATGTAATAAATCACATAATGGTTGGGGAAGGTAACATTTACCACAGGGTCGGAGTGCCCGGTGCATTCATCGCAGACTGGTCCACATATTGTGCCGATATCTATATCATGTGCTGCTTTCGTGCCAACAGTAATCTGACCTTGTACATAGTCATCATCTAATACCAGGGTAATTGTCCGTGTTTCCCCATCGTCATAGCCATTATCAAATTTGATTCCCCACAAGCCGGTATGAGGGTCATGGCCACACTCCCATTCGCCTGGAGGGATGAGCACTCCGTTCTCATAAACAGCCACCACTGCGGAGCAGTCACACCATTCTAGTACCCAGTGGCTTAGCGCCGGCGCAGTACCGGAAGTAATCTCATATGTCCACGTCGAATTTGTTCCATCCCAAGTCTGGTTAACTAAGGCGATATAGTTATTACCACAGGGGCTCTCACATTCCGTTGTCCAGGCACACAGGGTAGTCACGCCGTCTTCGGTATCACTGAAAAAGCCGGAGGTGCCATGACTCATTATCCCCAATAGGAGGATAAGAGCTAATGATAGGACCAAGATTTTCCTCATTATTTAAGGCACCTCCTTTCTTTTCAGTTTTGTATCCATATAACCACTCCAAAGCGAGGGCAAGGATAATGCCAAGCCGTCGCCTCGAGTTTCGTTAGCTACACATTTTTCTCCCTATAGCTAACCTCCTATAGGCCACCTCGTTTACGCCTCTAGGCAACATAGATTGCCCGAGGCGAGCCACTAGTAAAAACTGCTCTAATCTCAAAATAGACTATTTTCTCTTCTTATGGTCTGCCGTGACCAGGTAGTTCAATACCAGGCGGAGGTGGACTGCTAACAGTCTGCTGAGCAAAGAACTCCTCGGCGAAGGTCAGACAATCGCTCTGCGCCCAGTTATCAACAGTTCCATCCATATGGAAGCTCTGCACGATGACCATTGACTCGCCCGGCTGGAGCACACCCAGGTAAATCCAGTAGCAGCTCACGCCGTTATCTGTCGGGTCAACCACGCCGGGGGAGAACAGGGCGGTCTCGGCAGTGTTGGGGTTGTCGCTGAGCAGCCAGCCCTCAGACTCTGGGATGAGCATGATATCGCCGGCACCAGGGTTGTACTCCAGAGGGTCACCGCCTTTCTCTATCCACAAATCGAAGTGGATGTAGCGGTCGATGTCGTTCTTTGGAGTGCCACCAAGGAAGTTATCGTAGTAGTCCTGCTCGGCGTCCGTTATGCTATTCTCAGCGCGGTTGGCGTCAGTGATGTCCAAGATATGCTTCCAGACAGCCATGGGATTGCTGTTTTCGGTGGCGGTGAGCGTAATCACCAGATAGCCTGTCTGGCATGGTTTCAGGTCAGGTATTTCACCATCAACCACTATAGAGCCATCCTGCTCCAGCTCAAGGTCGATGATGCCGGCCCTGAACATGTGACTGCCGCAGGTCCAGGCGGTTATGGCGTCAAGGTCAAAGGCATCGGCATCATCGGGCCAATCCGGGACCGGGTCTGGATTGGAAACATCGGTAATCCTTACATACCTGACATGGGCTTCTCCCAGGTCTAAAACGGTGGGGTGACTGCTGTTACCCGGCATACCTGTTTGGTTATCCGCTTCGCCAAGGTATGTCCAGTTCTCTCCGTCCAGGCTTCCAGTCACCTCTACGGTGACTGTTTCCTCGGGATACTGACCGCCAGTTATCTCCCAAATAGTAATCTCCCCGCAGATATCTTCGCAGAACTCAAGCTCTATCCAGCCGCCAAACCCCAGGCTGAAAAATACCCCGTCCGGGGCACCAAGAGCGGTATTGGGGTTAGACCTCTCGGGAGGTACTGCACTGCCGTCCTCCCTAAGTCCTTGCTCAAAATCAACAACTCCACAGGCATAAACCTCGCTGGGCGGAGATGGCGAAATCTCAGTATCACTGAAGAAAGCCCAGGTGCCGCCGGAAACCAGCCCGATTATGAGCACCACGGCTATACTTAGACCAAGTACCTTCTTCACTCATATCACCTCCTTTCTTTTAAGCGTTCTGTTCATAATTATCCTTGCTCGCTGCTATAGCTTTAAGCTCTCGACTACAACAGGGTCGCTAGTGGGGTGAAACCTCTCCACCCCACCGCCCTGTCTACATTAAATCCTCTCTTTAACGAGTCCCGACCATATATTATGGTTTGCCGTAACCAGCCAGCTCTGGAGTAGGCGAGGGTGGATTGCTAACAGTCTGCTGGGCAAAGAACTGCATGGTGAAGGTCATCACATCGCCCTGCGCCCAGTTGGTAGTAGCGGCTTCCATGTGGTAGCTCTGCACGATATCCATCGATGCGCCGGGAGCCAGCGTGCCCAGGTAGATGTAAAAGTTATCAATGTCATCAATGTGCAGGCCGGTAGCCTCATCCACTTTCAGGATATCGCCAGCGCTAGGATTGTACTCAAATGCGCCGCCGCCTACTTCAATCCACATATCGTAGAGTATGACGGTGTCGATGTTGTTGATGGTGTCGGTGGGGTCTTCGGCTACCTCGGACTCGGGATGAGCGCCACCGGTGCAGACGACGCTTGTTATCATCTTCCAGACATCCATCGGGTTTGTGCCGTCATTGGTGAGGGTAATGGCTATGTACCCCGTCTGGCACGGTTTCAGGTCATCGAACTGGGCATCGGCTGTTCGCACTGCCTGTCCGGTAGTTGGGTCGAGGGACAGGTCAATGGTGCCGGCGGTGAAGGTGTTGCCGGTGGTGGTCTCGGTATCGCTGAAGTAGGCCCAGGTGCCGCCAGCAACCAATCCGATTATGACTACGGCGGCAATTGTTAAACCAAGTATCTTTTTCAACTTTTCATTCCTTTCAATACTTTTTGTCTGCTCTTAAAAGGTTTCCATTAGTCCCAGTAGTCTCTTCTAGGCACCACCTCCTTTTTGGGGATTATTTTTTCCGGTCGGGGATTTGCCCCTTCCGGATTGCTCTCTGCTTCTTTTTTACGCCCCATCTCTTTGAAGATATCTCTGACCAAGAGAGCCACCAGTGCGGTGGCGGGCAGAATAATCACTAGGAACCAGCCCAACTTGGTGCTGATGAAATTGGCTAGATAGCCGATATAGGGAATCTTGAAGAGGTAAACACCCTTGACATCAGAGAGGTTAACTGGCCAGGGGTCAGGGTCTTCCACGGCGTCACCCTGGGTCACCAGGGTATCGCCATCAACCGAGATTACCCGGTGGGTAATCAGCTCTTCCCCGTGCTGGTAGGTTACGATAGTCTCTGGTTCAACCTCATCACCTAGGGGACCGGTGATTACTATGTCCCCCAGATTGATGGCTGGTTGCATGCTCTCACTTCTCACCAGGCGCATATCGTAGCTTGGTGAGAAGTAGAGGAAGAGAAAACTAGCAATAATTAAAGCTAGCACTATTGTGACTAGCCAGCCCAGGATTTTCATTTTATTTGTTAGTACTAGGAGAATAGTAGTAGGTAAATAGTACTCCCCCAGATGACAGATGTCAAGGCTACTTATCCTATCCTTACCCTATCTTACCCACATCAGTAATTGGTCAGTAGGCGCCAAAAACACCAAAAGTGCTATGACACCAGGCACATTACTAATTAACCCCGCGCTTCGAGACTATCTAGCTATTCCTGTGAGACTGTGGTTGTGATAGATATAATTATTAATGAGGACATTAAAGTTCACCCTTCCCCTATGTGTGCTCTTAGCCATCAGTTACCTTGTACTCTCGGTCGGGGGGCTTGATGGCAGTACTCTGGCGACCAGCGGCAACGAGGTCGGGCCTATCCCGGCGCCAGCCGAGGCAACCACTCCTGATGATGGTAGCCTTGGCGATGGGGCACTGTCTGCCCAGTTAATCCCAAATGACCCCTATCTGGATAGTCAATGGGCGCTGAGCCAGCTTCAGATAGCGGAGTTGTGGCCGACGGCTGGCGGAGGCTCGGCGGTAGTGGTGGCGGTCCTTGATACCGGCATTGACCAGGACCACGAAGACCTTGACGGCAAGGTGATAATCGAAATCAATCTTACTGATAGCTCTACTTCAGGTGACGTTTACGGGCACGGCACTCATGTAGCCGGGATTATTGCCGCTTATACTAATAACGGCCTGGGCATTGCTGGTCTGGCGCCGGAGAGCCTTCTGATGAATGTCAAAGTGGCTGGTGATAGTGGGGGCTGTCAGGCGTCAACATTGGCTGAGGGCATCATCTGGGCGGCCGATAACGGAGCCAGCGTTATCAATGTGAGCATTGAATTTAGAGGGCCTTCTGCGGAGCTGGAAGAAGCTATAAATTATGCCTGGAGCCAGGGAGCGGTGATTATTGCTGCCGCCGGTAACGATGGCAGCCAGTTGCCGGTCTACCCTGCCTATTATGAAAATTGTATTGCCGTGGCGGCGACCACACCAGATGGCACACTAGCGCCGCTGTCAAATTACGGTGACTGGGTGGATGTGGCTGCCCCCGGCTTTAATATCTACTCCACCTTGCCCGATAGCAGCTATGGCTATAAGAGTGGCACTTCCTTTGCCAGCGCCTATGTCAGCGGGCTGGCAGCCCTGCTCTTTGGTGTGGTGACTGATACCAATGGCGATGGCCGGCTCAACGATGAGGTTAGGGCGGCCATTGAAAATGGCTTTCTGCCTTAAGGTAAAGTCAGGATAAGTTATCTTGATATCCACCTTTGGTGTTATTATCGTTCTCCACCCCGCCCCGCTTTAATCCGTTTTTTCTTCCCACCCACCCGCCCCGTAGGTCTGCGGGGGCCAAGCCCTCTGCTGCTGCGTATCAAGAGCTTCAATGTTATAATAGTCCTATCATATCCGCAGGTTAGTTGTTAGCCAGAAAGGCAGTATGAAGGACTATTACCAGATTCTGGGCGTTGCCCAGAATGCCAGCCAGGAAGAGATAAAGAAGGTCTTCAGGAAGCTGGCTTTTAAGCACCACCCCGATACTAACCCCGGCAGTGAGCAGCAAGCCGCCGAGCGCTTTAAGGAGATAAACGAGGCTTACGGGGTGCTTGGTGACGAGGGCAAAAGGCGGCAGTATGATTTTGCCCGCCAGGGGCGGTTTGCCGGCGCTGGTTTTGATGGCGGCTATTCCCAGCAGGACATTTTCCGCGATATCTTCTCTAACCCGGCTATGGTTAGCGAGCTTAACCGGATGTTTACTCAGGCTGGACTTAGGTTCGACCCCGAGTTTCTTAATCGGGTGTTTTTCGGGGGCAGGGGCTTTACCTTTCAGTTCTACACCGCCACTGGCGGGGCGGGGCCAAGGGCCTATCAGACTGGCTATCCCTACGGGGAGGCAGTCTCCACCTATAAGTCGAGCTGGATGGAGAGGCTGCTTTCCAAGATGGCATTCAAGGTCAGCCGGTTTGCCCTGCGCCGGCTCTTGGGTATTGAGCTTGAGCCGCCGCAGGCGCTTGACCGGCATATGAAGCTTGAGATTCCCCAGGCTGAGGCTATCAGCGGCGGCGAAAGGCAGGTCACTTTTAAGAGGGACGGGCGCAAAAAGAAACTAATGGTCAAGATACCGCCGGGGGTCAAGACGGGGACTAAAATCAGGCTTAAGGGCATGGGGAAAAAGAAGGGCGAAAAACACGGCGACCTCTATCTTTCTATAAAGGTTAAGGACTAGCCTTATTTCCCGCTCAAAGTATTGACAGGCTAATTGCTTATGATAGAATAGGTAGTAATACTATGTAGTAGGATAACGATATAAACGATGAGAAGGCAATACCTTGAGCAGTTAAAAAAGGGGATGACCGAGATAGCGCTTCTTTATTTGATTAATGAGGTACAGACCTATGGCTATAGCATTATTAAGGAGCTGGAGAGAAGGACTACCGGCTATTTTAAGTTTAAAGGGGGGACCATTTACCCGGCGCTCAGGCGATTGGAGATTAAGGGACTGATAAAGAGCCGGTGGCAGCAGGCTACCGAGCGCCAATCGAGGAAGTATTACCAGATAACGGAGCCGGGCAAGCAGTTTTTGGCTGATAGGCTGGCTGAGTGGAAAGAGTTTTCCAGCACACTGAGTATGCTTATGGGGTTAAGCAGTACCGGTAAAACTGCGGAGAGAGACGAAGCTTAAAATCTACTTTAAAGCTAAATCATTCTGGAGGTGGCAGCCAAAATGAAAAGGGTGGGCATCGTTGTTGACAGCGCGGTTAGCATCCCCAAGGAACTTATAAAGAAATACGATATTCAGGTAGTCCCTCTGCAAGCCATCTTTGGCGATAAGTCCTACCGGGACGTAATAGACCTGAAAACCCCCGACGAGATCTTTAAACTAATTGCTAAAGCCGATAAGTTCCCCACCTCATCAGCCCCGTCGCCTGCTGACTATCTTGGAGTCTACCGCAGCCTGGAACGGAAGGTGGATGGCGTTTTTTGCATTACCATATCAGCCGGGTTGAGCATGTGCTTTAAATCGGCCACCCTGGCTAAGGAAATGGCCCGGAGCGAACTGCCCAAGCTCAATATTGAGGTGTTTGACTCTAGAACGACGGTGGGCGCCATGGGGCTCATAACCCTGGCCGCAGCCCAAGCCGCCGCTTCCGGAAAGGCAATGGCTCAGGTCGTTGCCGCCGCCACCAAAGTCAGGGAAAAGGTTAGCTGTGTTTTCCTGTTTGATACCCTTTCCTACTTGGCAAAGAGTGGTCGCATCGGGCGGGCGGCGGCTTTGATGGGCAATATGCTGAGTGTAAAGCCCATCGTTGAGGTGTCTACCGCCACCGGGCTTGTGGAGCCGGTAGGCAGGGTCAGAACAAAGCCAAAGGCAGTAAAGCACCTATTGGAGATAGCGGAACAGAGGGTGGGCCGGAAAAAGCCGGTGCATATCATGGTGGAGCACACCCGCTCACTGGGTGAGGCGGAAGAGCTTAAGGGGATGGTCAGTGAGCGCTTTAATTGCGCTGAGCTTCTGGTCTGCGAGTTTAACCCGGTAGCCGCCCTGATTACCGGCCCCAAGATGGTGGGCTTGAGTTTCTATAGAGACTGATGCCACTTAACCTATATCTCCGCCTCATTCTGGCTGGCATCGAGCAGGAGATATTTTACCTCACCGCCGCAGAATTCCCGGACTAAGTCGGCCAGCTCCCCGGTTATGACCTTGGCTTCCCCTTTAGCCACCGGGGGCAGGCAGTCCACATTTATAGCCACATTAGCTGTCTGGGGGGAAAGCTTGGTCTGGTCGCCCTGCCTCCAGTTCCAGCGCCGGCACATTACCTTGGAATTATCGACATAGATTACCTCACCCGCCGCCGGATACTCAATGGTGTCCGAGTTCAGCGGGGTGAAGGGCTCATCGCCCCGAGCTAAGGTGAGGCGGAGGTCGCCATCAGCCGAGTTCAGGTCATCGCCGCCGCTGGGCACCATATATTTAAGGGAGAAGTAGTTAAACAGGGCTACCAGGGTATTGATATAGGGCAGCTGGTCGCCCCTTCGGGCGCGCCGCGCCAGCGACTCAATGGAGCAGTAGAACTTATTGGGGTTGGTGCCAAAATCAGAATAAGCCTGCCGCCAGCTGGCTATCCGGGGGTGGCTCTTAATCTCGGTGAGCTTTTCGTCCTTGGTAGCCTTTTCCACCGTCTGGCTTAATATTTCAATCAGCTTTTGATTTTCGCCTTGGTTATTGACCCCTTTGGCGATAACCACCCCCCGAACATAATCGGGGAATTTGGAAAATACCCCCCTAGATACTATGTCTTTCATCTTTATGGTTACCTCCTAGCTCATTCTGGCGGTAGCCCTGGCCAGCTCCCAGGCATATTCGTAGAGGTGCAAGCCTTTGCTCATGGCCAGGAGCTCGCCGTCATCAACCCCTATCTCACTGGCCATATATTCCTTGAGCAGCTGAATGGCCGCCAGGTTTGAGGGAAAGCCAGCCCACAGGTCCCAGGAGCGGAAATAGACGATAAACTTTAGCTTACCGTCGCGGATCCTGGTATCTATGGCTCTGAGGCAGGGCGGGTCATCAAGATTTATAGAGCTGGCGTCTCCCACGGCCATAAAACCCTGATTGGTGTCGTAGCCATCCTGCTTATACATTTCGATTACCTTGGGTATCTGCTCCTCCAGGTACTGGCCGTAGGTGTATTGCTCGCCTTTGCCTTTGTGGGCGGTCATAAGGTAGGGAAGGTAGCTCTCCACATATTCCATGGAGGTTGGCGGCGGCACGCCCTGGGGTGTGGAGGGGACGAGAGGTCTGGTTGCCGGGTTGCTGACCTGGAGCACCACCAGGTCCAGTTCCTTGCGGCGCTGACCGGCGTAGCTGCCGCGGTCAATCTTATACTCATAGCCCTCGGCTAGTGTCTTACGCAGGCAGAGAAACCAGGCTTCGGCAAGGTCTCTGGCTTCAATTACTGAAATATTCACGCCAAAATCCTTTTTTAGTCGCCCTTCTTTATCTCTTCCAGCTCTTTATTTATCTCCTTTAGCTCGGCTTCTAGTTCCTCTTTATACTCCTCAAGCATGCGAATGTATTCCTTTCGGCGGGGGAAGTGCCCGAATCTAAAATGGAAGCCGAAGGGAGAGAAGCCAAACCGGTGACCGTGTCCGTGCATCGTTTCCTCTTCCTGGTGACAGTGTCCGTGCATCGTTGCCTCCTTCTGGTGACTATGTTCGTGCATTGTTGCCTCCTTCTTTTTCTAGGGTAATTATAGCGCCCGGGTAAACTCGGGGCGAAGTCGGGACATATCCTTTGTCGTCAGGACCTCGTCTATGAGCTTGAGCACCGCTGCCTTTTGCTGGGGTAGCCTTGCCTTAATCGGCAGGTAGTTGGAAGCATGATTGGCGGTGAAAAAGCAGTTGCTAAAATTGGCCTTCTCTATTATTAGTTTCAGCTCCTCTAAAGACTGGAAGGGCGAGATGAGCTTGAATCCGCCTTCCTCCCAGTCCCGGTGCAGGGGAGTGCCGGGGACGAGCATTATGGTCAGGGCGCCGGCAAAATCGGGGTCAATATCGGAGAGTATCTGGGCGGTCTTTAAGGCGTGGTTGCGGCTGCCCTCAATGCCACCCAGCCCCAGTATTATCGTAACCGAAAGGGTAATGCCGGCCCGTTTTATCTTTCTGCCGGCTTCAACTATCTGGTCATAGGTAGCCCCTTTATTAATCTTTTTGAGTAGCTCCTCGTCTCCACTCTCCACGCCCATATAGGCAATCTTGAGCCCCAGCCGCTTTAGTTCCTCAAGTTCTTCAAGGCTCTTTATCAGGGCAGCCTGGGGGGTGGCATAGGTGCCAATCCTGGACAGGTGGGGGAACTTCTCATTCAGGTATTTCAGCACCGCTACCAGTCTAGCCTGGGGAGCAATCAGGGCGTCTCCGTTCTCCAGGAATACCCGCCGCAGGCTCCGGCTATAATTTTGGGCTACCTTATCAATGTCCTTTTTGATGTCTTCAAGGGGTCTTATCCTGAATTTGACCCCGCTGTAGGTACCGCAAAAGGTGCACTTATTATGGGAACAGCCAAAGGTTACCGGCAGCAGAAGGCTGTTAGCCTCGCTGGGAGGTCTTACTATCACTTGCTCTTGATACATTGCTATCGTCTCTTTTTAAAAATGGCGAAGAACCTGTCTTCGTATTCCTCAAAAAGGCCCCAGCGGTCGAGCTCCTTTTTTAGCTCGCTGGGTTCTAACTCGCCTCTGGCGACCATATTAAAAAGCTCGTCAATCCTTATCCTGGCGTCAACCGGGATACCGCTGGCGTCTATATCCAGGAGTCCTCTGGTCTCCAGTTGTGACAGGTTATCGGGCAGAGAGCTTCGGGTCATTTCGTAGATGAACTTCATCAACGATACATCCCAGAGCTCATCCTGGCCCCTGATGATAGAGGTCAGCGGGTCGCCGCGCCTGTCAATGTCGTCGTTTAGCCTGGCGACTACCGCCAGCAGGTTGTCCGAGACTATAGAAAGCTCTTTTGGCTCATTCTTGTAGGTGTAAAACAGGCCGGGGGCGTTGGAGCCGTAGGTCTTGATCAGGGTATCAAAGTACCTTCTAGCCTCTGAGCTGAACCCTTCAAGCCGGGATAGGTAAAAGGGGGTTACAATCTTGGGCCTCTCGGCGATTACCCTGCCTTCTCTAATCACGGTCTCGGCGGCAGTCTTTATCAGCTCGGAGTAGACCGGCTCGGTGACCAGGTAGTAGTATATGTTGGTCGTACCGAAGGTAGCCAGGCTCCGCTTGGGCGGCCTTAATATCTCGGTCTGCCTGACGGCTTCTCTAATCCTTTCATCATCAATATCCATCGCTTTATCCTTACCTTGGTTCCTAGGCTATGGCTGATAGCTCCTGCTTATACTCGTTCAAGAGAGTGAGGTATTGCCCATCCAGCCGGGCCAGCAGCTTAAGCCACTCCTCCTGGAACTGGGGCTGCCTTTCCACATCTATCTTAACCCCCACCGTCGAGCCTATCTGCTGCTGAATTGCCTGCTGAACCTTGGCTTCAAACTCGCTCTTTAATTGCTCATAAGCCTGCCTTCTCTGTTGCTCGCCTTGCTCGGCATAGTGGTTGAAGATGTTTCTCATCTTGCTATAGATATTCTCCACGCCTACCTTATCTTTCTTCAGGCTTTTTATGCCTTCCATTGCCTTTTTATTATTTTTCCTGGCGAGGTCGTTGCGGGGCAGGTTGATATTCCGGAGCAGTATATCGGCTGCCCCCTCTTTGATATAGCTGATTACGCCCTCCTCATATAATTTAAGTTCGGCGGCTAGATTCAGGTTTTGCTTTAGATACCTAGCCGCCAGCTTTTCCCCTTCGGGGACATATTTCCACCTCAGGCGCTCTTCGGGCGTTGCCTCGCCTATCTTCTCC
The DNA here is from genome assembly GCA_964597155.1 of uncultured Dehalococcoidales bacterium. GTDB lineage: Bacteria > Chloroflexota > Dehalococcoidia > Dehalococcoidales > BS750m-G39 > DUEC01. The sequence goes on along the minus strand of CAZQXA010000005.1, from coordinate 6,254 downwards.
ACCTTTTCCAGAGCTATCTCGCGGGCGCTCTTGATATCACCCATATGAAGTCCCCTAAGGTCATTCTTAACTATATTATACTAGATAGTCAAAGAAGCCTCAAAGTAGGTTAGTTCGGGTTTTAACATAACTCTTGCTTCCCACCCGCCCGCCCAAAAGGGTTTATACCCTCTTAAACTCTCCTTTAAAGGCGAGTTGTATTTACGATGGTAAATGATATAATTTTCTTATAAATGAAGAAAGACTTTGAAATTTTTGACCATACCGCCGATGTTGGCATCATCGCCTATGGCGCTGACCTGCGCCAGGCGTTTGCCAATGCGGCTAGGGCTTTATTCAGCCTGATAACCGAGCTTGATGATGTCGAGGAGGTTACCCATCGGGATATGGAGCTTGCCGCCAGCGATGAAGAGAGCCTGCTGGTGGCATGGCTCAACGAGCTGGTCTATCGCTTTGATACCGAGGGCATTATTTTCAAGCGTTTTGATATTACCCAGCTAAATAATACCCATCTTAAAGCCAGAGGCTACGGGGAAAAAGTGGATAGCTCCAGGCATAAGCTAAAAACAGGGGTCAAGGCAGCCACTTACCATATGCTTAAGGTGGAGAAGAATGATGGCTTTAGGGTCCAGGTATTATTTGATATTTAATCGAGGTTAAAGATGGCCACTCCCTGGCAGGGAATACTAAATAAGATAGACGACTACCGCTGGGAGATACCGACCAGCTATAAGCAGGGCATGACTGTGCCCGGTCTTATCTTTGCCAGCGAAGCCATGCTCGGTCATATCTTGGAGGAGAATGCTTTCCAGCAGGTGGCTAATGTCGCTTTTCTCCCCGGCATAGTCCGCTATTCGCTGGCGATGCCTGATATTCACTGGGGCTACGGCTTCCCTATAGGCGGGGTGGCGGCAACCAGGGTAAAGGATGGGGTGGTATCGCCCGGGGGCGTCGGCTTTGATATCAACTGTGGCGTCAGGCTGGTGAGGACTAACCTTACCGAGGCAGAGGTGAGACCTAAAATTGAGCAACTGGTGAATGAGCTTTTCCTCAATGTCCCTTCCGGATTAGGTTCGGAGGGAAAGATAAGGGCCAGTGAGAGAGAGCTGGATGAGGTTATGTTCCAGGGTAGCCGTTGGGCGGTGGAGAAGGGCTACGGTCTGGCGGAGGATATTATAGTTACCGAGGAGTCGGGCTGTATAAAGGGGGCTAGGACGGATAAGGTCAGCAGTAAGGCTAAGAAGCGGGGTATCCCCCAACTGGGGACGCTGGGTTCGGGCAACCACTTTCTGGAGGTGGAGGTGGTGGATGAACTCTATGACCGGAAGGCAGCCAAGGCTATGGGTATCGAGGACTTAGGTCAGGTGCTGCTGCTGATACATACCGGCTCCAGGGGCTTTGGTCACCAGGTTTGCACCGACTATGTGGAGCTATTGGGGGAGGCGGTGAGGAGATACGGCATCAGCCTGCCCGACCGCCAGCTTGCCTGTGCCCCGGTAGACTCGCCGGAGGGAGAGGACTACCTGGCGGCTATGGCCTGCGCAGCTAACTATGCCTGGACTAACCGGCAGTTCATTTTGCACTGGGCGAGGGAATCTTTTGCCAAGGTCTTCGGCAAGAGCCAGGAAGAACTGGGCATGAGGCAGATTTATGATGTCTGCCACAACATCGCCAAGATAGAGGAATATACCATTGATGGCAAGAAGCTTAAGCTTTGCGTCCATCGCAAGGGGGCGACCCGGGCTTTCCCCGCCGGGCACCCTGATATTCCCGATGTCTATCGGGATATAGGTCAGCCGGTTCTCATCCCCGGGGATATGGGGCGCTTTTCCTATGTAGCCCTGGGCACGGAGGCGGCAATGAAGGAGACCTTTGGCTCCACCTGCCATGGCGCTGGCAGGGTGCAGAGTCGGGCGGCAGCCAAACGCAGCCTGCGGGGGGCTGATGTTGCCCGCTCGCTGGCAGCTAGGGGGATTATAGTTAAAACCGGCAGCCTGGCTTCACTGGCTGAGGAGGCGTCTGAGGCCTATAAGGATGTGAGCGAAGTGGTTGACATAACCCACAGAGCCGGTATCTCAAGCAAGGTGGCTAGAACAAGACCTATGGGGGTAATTAAAGGATAGAAAGATGTATTTCAAAAATATTGTTGATGCTTTGGGGCACACCCCGTTAGTTGAGCTTGGCGAGATGAGTCCCGGTAAAAGGGTGAGAATCCTGGCCAAGCTGGAGGGGCTGAACCCCGGGGGGAGTGGCAGCCTCAAAGACAGGGTGGCTAGATATCTGATAGAGAAAGCAGAGCGTAGCGGGCAGCTTTCCAGGGAGCGGACTATTATTGAAGCCACCAGTGGTAATACCGGCATAGCCCTAGCCTGGCTGGGGCGGAAGAAGGGTTACCAGGTCACCATCGTTATGCCCGATAATATGAGCCGGGAGAGGCAACAACTGCTCAAGCTCTTTGGCGCCGAGCTTATCCTGACCAAGGGGGCTTACGGAATGGCGGGGGCTATTGAAAAAGTGAAGGAGCTAGCGGCTAAAGACAAGAAATACTTTGTGCCCGACCAGTTCTCCAACCCGGCTAACCCGCTGGCTCACTATGAGACTACCGCCGTCGAGCTAATAAACGATTTTCCCTATGATAAGATTGATGTCCTGGTTGCCGGCCTTGGCACCGGCGGGACGGTAATCGGGATTGCCCGCCGGCTTAAGGAGAAGTATCCCGATATCAGGGTAATCGGCGTCGAGCCACCCCCCGGTGATAGCATCCAGGGCTTGAAATGCCTTGGAGAGGCGCTGCCACCTTTTTGGGACTCTGCCCTGGTCAACGATAAGGCTAGGGTTAACAGCCAGCAGGCGGCTATAGCTACCAGGCAGCTACTCAAGAAGGAAGGCATTTTTGCCGGCTTGTCTTCCGGGGCGGTGATCCATCAAGCCATTAAGATTGCCGCTGAAATGGATGAGGGCAATATAGTGGCTGTTTTGGCAGACGGGGGGTGGAAGTATTTGAGCCTGGACTTCTGGACTAAGACCGAGTAGAAGGCTCTAGAGCAGTTCAGCTTCTCGTTCGTCTTGTCTTTGCTTTCTTCTGTTTAAATAGCCAGTATTCCAGGCTATCGGCTAAAGCCAGCCAGCTGGCTTCTATGATATTGGTTGAGCCGCCGACTGTGCGCCACTCCTCAACCCCATCGGTGGACTCAATAAGCACCCGAACTAAAGCGCCAGTGCCGATGCTCTCCTCCAGAATCCTGACCTTGTAGTCAACCAGTTTGACTTCAGCTATGCTGGGATAAAACTGCCGTAGTGCCTTGCGCAGTGCCTGGTCCAGGGCGTTGACCGGGCCGTTACCCTCGGCGGCAGTATGTATTACCTCGGTGCCTACCTTTACCTTGAGTATTGCCTCGGAGAGTATCCCCTCCGGGCTTTTCTGGCTGGGTGGGCGCCGTCTTTTTTCCACCACCACCATAAAATCAACCAGTTCAAATGGTGGCTGATAATCGGGATTAGTCCGATAGAGCAGCAGCTCGAAGGATGCCTCGGCATTGTCATACTGGAAGCCGCGGCTCTCTAGGAGCTTGACGCGCTCTAGTAGCGCCTGCGTATCTTTGGGGCGTGAGGAGAGGTCTACCCCGACCTCCTTCGCTTTATGAACGATGTTGCGCTTGCCGGAGAGCTCCGAGACTACCGTCCTCTGGCGGTTGCCTACCTTCTGGGGGTCGATGTGCTGGTAGGCATCGGGCCATTTGGTCATTCCGTCCATGTGATAGCCAGCCTTGTGGCTGAAGGCACTGGTTCCTACGTAGGGCGAGAAGGGACTGGGTGCCAGGTTGGCGACCTCGCTGACGTAATGGGCGACTTCGGTTAGCTTGGCCAGCTGCTCATCGCTAATGCAGTCAATGCCCATCTTGAGCTTTAGCGCCGGTATGATTGAGCAGAGGTTAGCGTTGCCGCAGCGTTCGCCGTAGCCATTGATGGTGCCCTGGACCTGGCCAACCCCGGCGCTTACTGCTGCCAGGCTGTTGGCTACCGCCAGCTCGCTGTCATTGTGGGCATGGATGCCCAGCGGCACTTTAGTCTGCTTTTTAACGGCAGTAACGGCGGCCGTTATCTCTAGGGGCATGGCGCCGCCGTTGGTATCGCAGAGCACCACGGCATCAGCCCCGGCCTGGGCTGCCACCGCTACAACCTGCAGGCTATAGGCGGGGTTAACCTTGAAGCCATCGAAGAAGTGCTCGGCGTCAAAAAAGACGGTAAGCCCCTTACCTTTGAGGTATTTTATGGAGTCGGCGACCATGTTCAGGTTTTCTTCCAGGGTGGTTTCCAGTACCTGGGCGACCTGTAACTCCGAGCTCTTGCCGACAATGGTGGCCACCTTTACCCCGGCGTCAACCAGCATGGTCAGGTTTTTGTCCTTTTCCGCTTTTGTATTACGGCGCCGGGTGCTGCCGAAGACAACAATCTTGGCCTTTTTCAGTGATAGCTGGCGCACTTTTTCGAAGAACTCGGCATCCTTGGGATTGGAGCCGGGCCAGCCGCCCTCGATAAAATGAAGGCCCAATTCATCAAGCCGGCGGGCGATATTTAGCTTATCGACCACGGAGAAGGATACGCCCTCACTCTGGGCACCATCCCGCAGGGTGGTATCATAGAGTTGAACCGATGCCAATTTTAGCCTCCCGCCTTCCCGCTAATTAAGTCCCCCATCTGCTTTGTCCCCACCTTGGTCTTACCTTCGTCCATTATATCATAGGTGCGATAGCCCTGGTTTAACACTTCTTCAACGGCGTTCTCAACAGTCTGCGCCTCTCTGCTTAAGCCGAGGGAGTAGCGCAGCATCATGGCCAGGCTGAGGACGGTAGCGATAGGGTTAGCCATATCCAGCCCGGCGCGGCGGGGGGCACTGCCGTGAATCGGCTCGTACATGCCGAATATATTGACTCCCTCCCGGGGCACCCCGGCCAGACTGGCTGAGGGCAGCATCCCCATAGAGCCGGCCAGCATTGACGCCTCATCGGTGAGAATATCGCCGAACATGTTCTCGGTTACCAGCACATCAAAGTAAGCCGGGTTCTGGATGAGTCTCATGGAACAGGCATCAACCAGCATGTGGTCTAGCTCAACATCGGGGTATCTGCTGGCTACCTCCACTGCCACCTGCCGCCAGAGGCGCGAGGACTCAAGGACATTGGCTTTATCCACCGAGGTCAATTTTTTACGCCGTGTCCTGGCCAGCTCAAAACCAACGCGGACAATGCGTTCAATCTCCTGCTCGGAGTAGGTCATAGAGTCGGTAGCCCGCCTGCCCCGTGATGTCTGCCACCGCTTTTTGGGTCGGGCAAAGTAGAGCCCGCCGGTGAGCTCCCGGACAAAGATGAAGTCCACCCCCCGGATGACCTCCGGCTTGAGGTTGGTGGAGTTAACCAGAACCGGGGAGACCTTGACCGGGCGCAGGTTGGCGAAAAGCCCCAGCCCCTTGCGCAGTGCCAGCAGACCGTCTTCGGGGTGGACCTTAGCCTGGGGGTCGTCCCATTTGGGACCACCCACTGCCCCCAGTAATACCGCGTCTGAAGCACGGCAGAGCTTCAGGGTTTCCTGGGGTAGCGCTGTCCCGGTTTGGTCAATGGCAACGCCGCCCACCAGCCCGTAGTCTAACTCAAAGCCGTGGTTGAACCTCTTGCCTATCGCCTTCAGGACCTTGATTGCCTCGGCGGTAACCTCAGGGCCAACGCCGTCACCGGGTAAAACTGCCAGTTTAAATTGCAACTAAGTTTTCCTCCTAGCCAACCTCTTTTTGGTATATTCCACAAGCCCGCCGGCAGAGATGATCGCCGCCATAAAATCGGGATAGGGGTTTGCCTTGAACTCCGCCTGCCTGGTCAGGTTCTTTATCCTGCCCTTAGCCAGGTCAACTTCCAGAATATCGCCGGCTTTGGTTTTATCTACTGCCTCAGCGCACTCTAAGAGGGGCAGGCCGATATTTATGGCATTGCGGAAGAAGATGCGGGCGAAGCTTTTGGCTATTATACAGGAGATACCCACCGCCTTGATAGCCAGCGGGGCATGCTCCCTTGATGAGCCGCAGCCGAAGTTGGTTGTGGCCATCATTATATCCCCCGGCTTGACCCTCTTGACAAAATCTTTATCAATATCCTCCATAGCGTGCTTGGCCAGCTCCGCCGGCTCAGAGATATTAAGGTAGCGCGCCGGTATAATGGCGTCGGTATCAACATTAGCCCCGTATTTATGGACTTTGCCTTTTA
>CAZQXA010000004.1:0-27154 GCA_964597155.1 uncultured Dehalococcoidales bacterium | reverse complement strand
CAGGGTGGTGGTAACCTTGGCCCGGCGGGCTACATTGGGCACATAATCCAGGTCGCACTCAGGGTCAGGGTGGACAAGGTTTGTCGTTGGCGGTATTATTCCGTTCCGGATAACCATGATGCATATGGCTGCCTCAACGGCGCCAGCACCACCAATAAGGTGCCCCATCATTGACTTGGTGGAGCTTACCGGAATTTTGTAGGCATAATCGCCGAATACCCTCTTTATGGCTTTGGTCTCCATCTTGTCGTTTAGGGGGGTAGATGTGCCGTGAGCGTTGATGTAGTCAATATCGGTGGGTTTAATGCCGGCTTTATCCAGCGCTCTCCGCACCGCGGCCGCGGCGCCCTCTCCACTCGCCAGGGGGGCGGTAATGTGGTAGGCGTCAGCGCTGGCTCCGTAGGCTAACATCTCAGCCAGTATCTTAGCCCCCCGCTTTTTAGCGAAGTCCAGGTCTTCCAGAATAACTATACCCGCCCCCTCGCCGATGACAAAGCCGTCGTGCTCAATATCAAAGGGGCGGGAGGCGAGCTGCGGCTCATTGTTTCTGGTGGAGATAGCCTTCAGGGCATTGAAGGCGCTGATGCCTATCGGGTTGATTATAGCCTCGCTGCCGCCGGTTATCATCACCTTGGCATCATGGCGTTTAATGATTTCATAGGCAGAGCCGATGGCATCCGAGCTGCTGGAGCAGGCTGATGCCGTACACAGGTTTGGCCCCCTTGTTCCCAGCACGATTGATACCTGGGCGGAGGCTATATTGGGCATCATCATCGGGATGAGGAAGGGGCTTACCCTATTGGCTCCTTTATCCAGCAGGACTTTGGTTTGTTCAAATAGGGTGGTTAAGCCGCCGATGCCGCTACCAATGACCACGCCAATATCGTTTTTGTTAACACCGTCGATTTTAAGTCTTGCCTGCTCCACTGCCTCAAGGCTGGCGGCTACCGCCATCTGAGAGAAGCGGTCGTTGCGGCGGACATCCTTGGGGCTCAAATAATTGCTTGCCTCAAAGCCCTTTACCTCGCCGGCAATCTTGGTCTCAAAGGCTGAGGCATCGAAAAGGGTGATGTGGTCAACCCCGGACTTACCGGCGATAAGAGCCTCCCAGGTGGTGGGGGCATTTAGGCCCAGGGGGGAGACAATCCCTATACCAGTAACTACTATTCTACTATTTGTATTCGGCATAAAATTAAAAGGGAAAAGCAGATTTTGATTAGTTATTTTTACCACAATTTCAGCTTCTCTGCAACTTTGTCTTGCTTCCCACCCTAACCCACCCTATGGGGGCTAGTGCCCCTCTCACAGCACCTCAATAAGCAGGAATTTAAGGGTGCTAGCCTTTGAGGGCGGGCTGGGTGGGAAAGAGACGAAGAATTAAAAAACAGGGGAGGGGGTGGGGCAATGCTAGCTCTAGAGAGCTTGGCAATTGACCAATGTAGAATCTCGCCATATAATTCTCAAGACATGGTTATAAGCTCGGAAAGACCCAAGGTTGCCCTGGATGCCGTGGGCTGCAAGCTCAATCAGGCGGAGGCTCAGCTTTTAGCCCGGCAGTTTGCCCGTGCGGGCTATCGGCTGGTGGCGGCTGATGACGGGGCTGATGTCTATGTACTCAATACCTGCACCGTTACCCATGTTGCCGATAGCAAGTGCCGCCGCCGGCTACGGCAGGCACGCCGCCGCAACCCCGGGGCTCTGGTGGTGGCTATCGGCTGCTACGCTGAGCGCGCCCGCCAGGAGCTGGCCCAGATTGATGGGGTAGACCTTGTCCTGGATAACAGCCAGAAAATGAACCTGCTACCGCTCCTTGAGGAATCGGGGAGTTTAAGTCGTCTCGCCACTAAAGAATATTCAGCTGAAAATGCCGATTTCAGGACCCGCGCTTTTGTTAAGGTCCAGGATGGCTGTAATAGTTTCTGTTCCTACTGCATTGTGCCCCTGGTGCGGGGTCGGGAGAAGAGTGTTCCCCTTGAACAGGTGATGCTTCAGGTCAAGGAAAGGGTGGCTGAAGGCTACCTTGAGGTGGTGCTCACCGGCACCGAGATTGGCTCGTATAACGATGGTGGGGCTGGTTTGGAGCAACTGCTAGGGCGTATTTTAGCCTCAACTGATGTTGTCCGGTTGAGGCTTTCCTCCCTCCAGCCGCAGGAGATATCCCCCCAGCTTATCGGGCTGTGGCCGGACAGCCGGCTCTGCCGCCATTTTCACCTCTCCCTCCAGAGTGGCAGCGACGCTGTGCTTGAAAGGATGAGGCGGCGCTATACCGCCGCTCGTTACCAGCAGGCGGTAGCCTTAATCCGGGAAATTGTCCCTGGAGCCGCTATCACCACCGATATCATCGTCGGCTTCCCCGGTGAGACCGAGGCTGAATTCAAGGAGAGCTATAATTTTGCCAGGCAGATGGAGTTTGCCCGCATTCACGTCTTCACCTATTCCCCCCGCCCCGGCACTCAAGCCGCGGCTACGGCCGGCCAGGTTGAGGACAAGCTCAAGCGGGAGCGGAGCCGGAGGATGCTGGCTCTGGCCAGGGCAAGTGTTCGCAACTTCAGGCGAAGGTTCCTGGGCAAGACGATGATGGTACTGTGGGAGAAGGAGACTTGTGGTGTCTGGTCTGGCCTTACCGATAACTATATCCGGGTATTTACCAAAAGCGATAAGGACTTGACCAATAAGCTACTGCCGGTGAAGCTGGCTGAGTAGAGCCGGCTATTCTATCTCTAGCCCCAGCACCACCGAGGTCTCAATCTGGCGCTCGGGTATATCCCAGTAACTCTTTAGCACCTCGTCCTTATCCGGCAGAAGCTTAAAGCCGCGCTTTAAATAAAAGTCAATCGCCCAGCGGGCATCGGTCCAGGTCCCCACCAGCAGGCGGGGGGTGGTAACCAGTCCTTTGAGGTGGGCGAGGAGCTGACTGCTTATTCCCTGTCTCTGCCACTCTGGCAGTACATAGGCGTGGCGAATGAGGGTGACATCTCTAATCGGCTCCAGCCCCATCACCCCCACCAGCTCTCCGTTTACCTCCCAGCCGAAGAAGGTCACCCGCTTCCATTCCTGCTCCAGTTCTTCTTTTGACATATAGGGCTGGTGATAGCAGTCGGGCGGTATGGTGCCTTCATAGGCTTTGGCAGCCTGGTTGATGATGAAATATATCCTATTGATGTCCGGCGGGCGGCATTGGCGAATCATAGCTTGTGGTTGCCCCATCTGCCCTAAACTTTTGACTAATTCTAATATAACCAGGGGCGGAAAACAACATGAGCTAACGAAACGATGAAATGCGTCACCGACAAGGGGCTCAAGTGACTCCTTCTTGACAAAAGTACATTATAGCCCATATAGCCTATTGACAATAAGCACGCCACAAGGTAAAATATGTCCAATTGGCACGCCTTAAGAGCTGTGGGGGAGTTTTTGTTAAGTTTAAGGGGTGAGATAAGGTAATGATTAGCACCGTTACTATCAGTACCATAACTACGGTAACCACCATAGCCGCACTCGGTTTGACCGCGGCCGTAGGCATAGCCGCTGTGGTTGTTTTAATAGCCTTTCTGACCACTAAAGAACTGGCCAGTGCCAGTTTGGCTCCTCGCTCACGGCTCGTTGCCAAGGCACTCAGCGTTCCCATTGTGCCTCTGGTTATGGTGTTTGTGACTATAGTAGTGGTGAAAATTGTGGAGTTACTGGGTTAGCCAAGAAGGGTATCACCAGGTATAACAAGATATTAGTCAGGCTGTGAGATAGGGTCACTCCCAAAAGTGACCCTGTTTTTTTGACCACCCAGCCGAAGAAGAGGGCAACGAAAAAGACGAAAACAACATCGACCCAGGACAAGAAGCCCAGGTGCAAAACAGCAAATAGCAGGCTGACATAGACTATCCCCCACCAGCCAAAGGCGTCTACCGCGCTGCACTGGAGCACTCCACGAAAGATAAACTCTTCCACAAATCCAGTACAAAGTAAAAACATCAATGCTGGCAGCCAAGCCGCCTGCCAGCTAAGCTCCGGTATCACGGCCTCTGGCGCTAATATAAAATACTCGGCTACCCCGAACACAATCCCGCTCAGTCCTACCAGTAGCTGAACCGGAACAAAGCCAAAGCTAAGCCCCACTTCTCGAAGCTCGGTCAGTCTTTGAATCTGGTAATGGCAGTATTGACAGACGCCACCCTTGGTTTTTTGCCCGCAGTAAGGACAGATAGCCACTTCTTCACTTCTAAGATATATTACTACTATGGCTGCTCCCAGCAGGGGAATATAAACGACCAGGTACCACCAAATCTGGGGGATATTAGTAAGGGGCATAGTTAGGCTTATTATTCGCACTAGAGGGACCAGGGCCAGGGACAAAAGAAGTGGTCGGTGAGGATACCTGGGACCTACTGACCAGTGCACTAGTAGCAGAACCATTATTACCGCGTGGATTGCCATTCCCCACAAGGGGTTGCCAAATACGGTAACCAGCTCGGCACTGGTAATAGCCAGAAGATAAACTATCGCTTCTATCATTCTATTCCATCACATCAACCCACAGGTGAAGTGATAGCAGGGGGGGGGAGCCTTCCCCGTTATTGTATAACAGGAATTCCACTTTTTGGTCTTCGCCCGGCTCAGTGGGGGTAAAGATTACAATTCCCTCCCATTTCTCATCGTCTTCCAGTTCTATCGGTCCTACCTCGTTACTAGCGATGTTATCAATCATAACCGTTATGCGATAGCTTGCTCTCTGGTGCTCATGATTGATGATGCCAACGATTACTTCGCCTTCTTCCCCTACCCTTAGTTCCGTGGGATAGTCTGTCGCCTCCCCCCCCATCCCCAGAATATAAAATTCGGTAAAGCTCTCCCCAACCTTGGGTGTAGCGATGACATAAACCAGCGTCCCCAGCGCTCCCAGTATAACAATAACCAGTATTATCGATAGTGCTTTGTCCCAGGCACCCTCACCCCCGCCCGGCAGCCTCAATTGAAACTCGATATTAAACCTTTCCTCCTCCGGCAACCTCTTTCTCCTGACCGTGGCAATGATGGAGAGCAAAAAGATGAAGGAGGCAACAGAATACAGGGCTGACTCCAGTGTTATCCCCCACGGGGTATAGTTAAGAATAAGTCCGATGAGCGGCACCACGGCGATACTTAAGCCAAAGCTCAGGGCTACCCTCTCAGTGCCGCCCAACCTCTTTCTTTTAGGAAATAGAGCTGCCAGAAGCACATAACCAGGGAAAAAGAGGACAATTGGCAAGCCTAGGATAATCCGCAGGGCATTGAATGGCGAGAGGATAATAGCCGCTATCAGCACGATAACCGCCAGGTTCAGTAGCAGAAGCCCGTTACCTAATCTAATCCTCAATTGGTACTCCTCATTTTTCCCCTTAATACTGTATAGTACTTTTGGCAATTTTTAGGGACAATTATTGACAAGAGTGCACACTTGGAGTATAATATACGCATATGTGCTGTGTCAAGTGCCGTAAAACATAAAGCGCTATTTAGTATTGCTCTTCGGGGAAGATAACATGGTAGGGCTTCAGGAAAAGGTAAAGGAACTGCGGAAGAGGATGGGCTGGGCTCAAGAAGACTTAGCCCATGAAGTTGGCGTTAGCCTATCCACGGTGCAGCGTTGGGAAAGCAAAGGGGGTAACCCTACCCGCCTTGCCCGCCGGGAGCTTAAGAAGTTCTTCCACAAGGCGGGGATTAATAATCAAGGTGATGAGAAGCAGCCATGAGCTATCCCAGGACGGCAAAAGCAAAAAAACAAGGGAACGGAAGCGGTAACCACCTGTTTGGGACCAGCGGCATCAGGGGTGTCGTTGGGCAGGACTTATCAACAGATTTCTGCCAGGAAGTTGCCCAGGCAATAGGCGCTACGCTAGCCCCACATTCCAAGGTTGGTATCGCCACCGATACCAGGGTAAGCCGGGAGACTATTAAGAGAGCCGTTATCTCAGGTTTACGCTTTTCTGGAATAGATATCATTGACCTCGGAATTTTACCCACCCCGGCGCTGGCTTTTCTGGCCAGGGATATGGGATTCGACGCCGGGGTGATGATTACCGCCTCACACAATCCTCCCCGGTTCAACGGCCTAAAACTCTTCAATGGAAATGGCTTTGGATACAGCCGAGAACAAGAGGCTGAGATAGAAAAGGTATACCGCGAAAAGGGGTTCAGGGCTGGTTATCAGGGTAGCCTTGACCGGAGTCAAGAGGGGAAAGAAAGATACTTCCGGTTTATGCAACACGGGTTCCCCAAGGGGAGCCTTAATCATAATTTAAGGATTGTTGTCGACCCCGGTAACGGTGCTGCCTCAGGATTTGCCAGCGAGCTTTTCTCCAGGCTGGGTTTTGAGGTAATACCCACAAACGATGAGCCGGATGGGCGTTTTTCGGGGAGAAACCCGGAGCCGAAGGAAGACACTCTTGGGGGTACCATCAAGTTTGTCAGGCAGCGGAATGCCGACCTTGCCGTCTGTTTTGACGGTGATGCCGACCGGGTCGTCTTCTGCGACCGGGAAGGTTTTCTAGGATTTAACGAAATGATTGCCTACATCTCAAGATTAGCTATTGAGGAAACAGGCAAGAGAACTGTGGCTACCACCGTCGAAACAGGAAAGCTTCTTGATTTAGCTGTAGAGGATATAGGAGCTAAAGTAGTCAGAGGCAAAGTTGGCGACGTTGAGGTAGCTTACTTGTCTAAAGAGGTTGATGCTGCCATTGGCGTGGAAGGAGTGGGCGTATATATTCTGCCGCAGGTGGGTTACTATCCCGATAGTATCTTGGCTACGCTAATGTTACTTAGTCATATAGACCACCCAAGTCAAATCAGGGAATCCTTTCAATCCTTGCCCCTCTTATCCTTTGCCAAAACGAAGGTTTCCTGCGCCAACGAAGATAAGGAAAAGGCGATGGCACGCCTAAAGGAGATGTCTCACCTTTTTGGAACAAACGAAATAAACACCATTGATGGACTGAGATTCGAGTTCGGCGATTCCTGGATGCTAATTCGAGCCAGTGGCACTGAGCCAGCGATAAGAGTGATTGCCGAGTCAACCTCAAAAGCTGAGACAGAGGTCCTCATCAGCAAGGGAGTTGAGGCTGTAAAAAAAGTTCAGGAGAACTAGTGGTATGAAAGTGGTCTTTCTCTGCGGTGGCGTTGGCAAGAGGATGTTCCCCATAACCGAGGATAAGTTCCTGCTAAAGCTTGTTGGGAAAACCCTGCTCGAGCACCAGATTGAGACCGCCAAAAAGGCGGGGCTTTGGCAATTCGTCATCATCGGCAACCCCCAAAATATGGGCAAGATAGAGGAAGTGGTAAAAGAAGTTGCCGACATCGAGTTTGAGCTGGCGGTGCAAGAGGAACCCCGGGGAATCGCCGATGCCTTGATAAGCGCCGAGAATCTTATCAATGATGAAGTCCTCGTCCAAAGTTCTGATGATATTGTCGGGGCCTCAGCCTACCTAAGCCTCCTTGATAACAAAAATGGTGGCTCTGCCGTATCTTATCTCCTTGGCTATAAGGTGAACGATTACTTTCCCGGCGGCTATCTGGTGGTGGACGACAGTGGCAACCTCAAGCACATCGTGGAGAAGCCGGGGAGGGGCAAAGAGCCAAGCCAGCTGGTGAACATCCTGACCCACCTCCATACCGAGCCCAAACAGCTTCTCAGATATGCGGAAAGGGTAAAGACCACTGGAGACGATGTCTATGAGCGTGCCATTGGTATCATGGCCAAGGAGGGATATAACATCAGGGTAGTGCTGTATGCCGGGTTCTGGTTGCCGGTGAAATACCCCTGGCATCTCTTGGCACTGGTAAGGAGGTTTCTGGAGCGAAGCGCGGGATATGTTGCCCCGTCGGCACGCATCTCGGAAAAAGCCACCGTCGAAGGCAAGGTCATAATAATGGATGAGGCCAGGGTTTTGGAGAATGCCGTGATAAAAGGGCCTGTCTTCATTGGGCGAGGGTCGGTGATCGGTACTGGCAGCCTGGTTCGAGATTATACCCATATCGGCCAAAACTGTGTGGTGGGCTATACTACCGAGATAAAGGGTTCCTACATCGGCGATAACTGCTGGTTTCATAAAAGCTACGTTGGGGATTCCATAATAAGCGATGGCTGCTCCCTTGGTGCCGGGACAGTACTCGCGAACCTTCGCTTTGATGAGGAGAACATCAAGATAAGAGTCGGCGAAGAATTGGTTGATACCGGGCTTGAACACCTCGGCGCCATAATCGGGGAGGGATGCAAGACAGGCGCTAACTCAAGCGTAATGCCCGGGGTTAGAATCGGGGCTAACTCAGTGGTGGGCTCAGGCGTGTGCCTCGCTAAAGACCTTGGACAAGACCAATTTGCCCAGTGTGAGCCAGGCTATAGCATCACCGCTAACGGGGCGGCACCGGGCGAGTAGAGGAAACTCTGATGTGCGGGATAGTCGGCTTTGTCGGAGACGGTGCGGCACCGTTTGTGGTTAACGGATTACGGAATCTGGAGTACCGTGGTTATGACTCCGCTGGTGTGGCCACGCTTGACAACGGTAGGCTCCGGTGGGGGAAAGATGTGGGGCAGCTGGCTCAGGTAGAGGAGAAGTGTGGCCTCAGTGGTTTTTCCGGAAGAGTAGCCATCGGCCATGTTCGTTGGGCGACTCACGGTGGGGTCACCCAAGCCAATGCTCACCCTCACCTTGACTGTTACCAGCAGATTGCCGTTGTTCACAATGGCATTATTGAGAACTATCAGGAGCTCCGCCGCCGCCTTGAGCCCGAGCATAAGTTTGTTTCTCAGACTGATACCGAGGTTATTCCCCACCTTATTGGGGAACATGCGAGGGACGGAACATCGTTAGAAGAAGCCGTCCTCCAGACATTGAAAGAGCTTGAAGGCTCCTACGCCTTTCTGGCTGTCTCTGCCCGAGAACCAGAAAAGATTGTGGGCGCTTGCAAGGACGAGCCCCTGCTTATCGGCCTGGGGGGAGAGGGGAACTTCATCGCCAGCGACGTGACTGCTTTCCTTAAAGAAACCAGGCAGGTCATCCCTGTCGAGGCAGGCGAGATTGCCGTCCTTGAGCGGGATAAGGTGACCCTCCTCGATAAAGAGGGCAGGACCATAAAAAGGGAGCCTGAGGAAATTCAGTGGCAATGGGATGAGGCTACCCGAAAGGGCTATGATTTCTTCATGCTTAAGGAGATTATGGAGCAACCTCAGGCAATACGAAGAGCCTTATCCCAAGATTATAGCCTGATAATGGATATGGCTCTGGACATCTTGAAGGCGGGGCAGGTCATATTTACTGCCTGCGGCACCTCCAGATACGCCGCCCTGCTTGGGAGGTACCTCTTCTCCAGGGTGGGCAGGAAGTTCAGCGATGTGGTCATGGCCTCGGAATTTCAGTACTTCTCCGATTCCCTTGACCGGAACACGCTGGTGATAGCAGTTTCCCAGAGCGGCGAGACCGCCGACGTGCTGGAAGGCGTTAGGGTAGCCAAAAGAAACGGCGCCACCATCTTTTCCGTAGTCAACAGGGCAGGCTCACTACTGGCCAAGATGAGTGACAAGGTGCTCTACCTGAATTGTGGGCCCGAGATAAGTGTCGCCGCTACCAAATCCTTCCTTGGTCAAATCGTCATCTTTTATCTCTTGGCCTTTGCCATGGTTAATAAGCTTGATAGGTGTCGGGGGAAAATAGAAAGAATTTCTTCTCTGATTGAGGATAATTGTCGTGGTAACGGCGACAAGCTAATTGAAATTGCCCTGCGGCTGAGAGAAAAAGGGGACTGCTACTTCATAGCCCGGGGAAGCAACCTGCATATTGCCAGCGAGGGGGCACTGAAACTGAAAGAGATTAGCTATATCCATGCCGATGGCATGCCCGCCGGTGAGCTAAAACACGGAACACTGGCGCTAATCGAGCCCGAAACGCCGGTAATTGCCATTTGCCCTTGTGATTACACCTTCAACGACACCCTATCCAATATTGAAGAAGCCAAAGCTCGGGGGGCGTTTGTCATTGGCGTCTCTGACCAGCGGCAGGACATATTTGACGAGTGGATAGAGATTCCCGAGGTTGACGAGATTTTTTATCCCCTGGTCACGGTGGTGCCACTTCAACTCTTAGCCTACCATACTGCCATTGCCAAGGGTCTAAATCCCGATAAGCCACGCAACCTGGCAAAATCGGTAACGGTAAAATGAATCGTAGTCAACCTCGACCAAAAATCGTCGCTGCCATTCCTTGCTTTAATACAGAATCTTCTATCGGAGGCGTGGTATCCAAAACCAAGAAATATGTTGACCAGGTCATAGTGGTAGATGACGGCTCGCATGATGGTACTGCCAAGGCAGCGAGAGTTGCGGGAGCTCTGATTATATCTCAGGTAAAGAACATAGGAAAAGGGGCAGCTATGAGAATTGCCGTTGAGGGTGCCAGTGATGCCGATATAATCGTTTTCCTCGATGGCGATGGAGCCCATGACCCAAAGGATATACCAGGAGTAGTTACCCCAATCTTGGGGGGGAAAACTGACCTCGTTATCGGTTCAAGGGTGCTACGTGAATCAAAAGTCAGCATCTCCCCTCTTACCAGGAGGCTCAGCAACAACCTGGCATCCTTTATTATTTCGGTGATTATTTCCTTCCTTCTACCAATGGCAACGCTGTTTAAGTGCCCGGTGAAATACATCAAAATAACTGATTGCACCAGCGGTTTCCGGGCAATAAGAAGGGAAAGCTGGCAAAAGCTCCGCCTAGTTTCAGAAGGATTCCAGATAGAGACCGAGATGATATACGAGGCAGCAAGGAATGGGCTTATCACTAGAGAGGTGCCAATAAGCTGCCACCGCAATAGCCCGCTTTCCCGCCTTTCTATATTGAAGGACGGCTTAAGGACAATGAAACTGCTGACCGCGAAGCTTGCCGGCGAGGTCAGAAGAAGATAAGGTTTCGGCGGCAAACAAATTGATTGCTTTAATCTCCTGCTAAAATCTTTAGGATTGGCTAACGTGGAGTATGGGCTAGGGTTAATATGAAACGAATACTAATCTTTGCTGCCTATTTCCTGCCCAGTGTTGGTGGCTATGAGAATAATATTTATGAAATATCTAGGCGGTTAGTGCCCAGAGGCTACGAGATAGATATAGTTACCTGTAACACGGAGAGGGCGCTTACCTATGAGGAGCTGGATGGCATTCATATCTACCGTCTCCCTTGTTGGAACGCCTTAAACTCAACATATCCTATCCCTAAGCCCTGCTTGACAAGCTTGCGGATTTTGCTGAAGCTTCTACGGAAGAAATACGATATCATAAATACCCATACCCGATTTTTTTTAAGTTCCTTTCTGGGATTAATCTTGGCTAAGGTAAAGAGGACTCCTCTGGTGCACAGAGAGCATGGAGCAAGGCACAGCGTTGTTTCAAGCAAAGTCATAGACTTGCTCAGCCAAGCCTATGACCATACTATAGGCACCTTAATAGTAAAATCGGCCAAAATTAATATAGGAGTATCCGAAGCCTCTTGCGGGTTTCTGGAGCATCTGGGAGCTAGAAACAGGCAACTAATCTACAACGGTATTGATACCAGCATTTTCCGGAAACGAGGCACCAATTATAGGCAGAAACTAGGTATCAGCAACAATACCATTTTAATCACCTTCGTCGGGCGCCTAATTTATGCTAAGGGAGTGCAGGACTTGCTCCAGGCTTTCCCCAGGATCAAAGAGGTTGTCCCGGATACAAAGTTACTAATTGTTGGCGACGGCTATTATCGAGCCCATCTGGAAAAGCCGGCTGCTCAAAATGGCTGTAGCCGTGACACCCTTTTCTTAGGGCAGAAAAGCCAGGATGAGGTTATTGATATCCTCAGCGCCACCGATATCTTTGTTAGCCCATCATATTCAGAAGGTTTCTCAATCTCGGTTGCTGAGGCAGCCAGCATTGGCCTGCCTATAGTGGCTACCGATGTTGGCAACAATGGGGAAATCATCATCGACCACGAAACAGGTATGCTAATCAAACCGGGGGATGTTGACCAACTTGAAATAAAACTCTGTGAGTTAATCGTCAATGCAGAATTAAGAAAGAGATTGGGAGAAAATAGCAGAATATTTATTAAGCGGAAATTTGACTGGGATAAAATCACCGAAAAGCATATAAAGCTCTATGCCAGCCTGCTTGAAGGATGAAAAAGACTAAATCACAACCTATCAACAAGAACATTGGCTTGATGGTATTCCCGCTTCGGAACCCTGATGAGGAATTGCCTCAATTTTTCATAACCCAGCTTGTGACCCTGCTGGCCCCTCTGGTCGGAAGGGTTTTGGTGATAACGGGCAACTTTTATGCCAATCTTCCCTATGATAACGTGAGCGTAATTAATGTTAAAGCTCCGATAGTCAAAAAGGCTAAAGAATCAGTAACATCGAAGGCATTTCGTCTTCTTTGGGTTCAGTTCACCTTTTCAAAAGCAGTTTTCCAGCAGTCTAAGAGAGTGGACACCATTATGCTCTATCTCAGCAGTGGTTTACTCATTCTGCCTGTTGCTTTAGCTCGATTACTGGGCAAAAAGGTCGTAATTATCAACACCGGCTCCGGTTCTCAGAGCTTACGAGCTATGTATCCGGGGTTACTAGGGCATATCTATTCGGCAATTGTGAGGGGAATGGAGCATTGTGATTACTCGCTGGCAAGTAATATAGTGGTATATTCAAAGTCTATAATTGGTCCTCTGGGGCTTGGGAGATATAAAGACAAAATCAGAGTAGCTCATAGGCATTTCTTGGATTTTGATAAATTTAAAATGCAAAAGCCGTTAGACGAAAGGAGTAATATAGTTGGCTATATCGGGCGCTTAAGCGAAGAGAAGGGGGTAATGAATTTTATTCAAGCAATTCCAGAAATATTGAAGAAGGCAAAAGGTGTTAAATTCCTGGTTGGTGGAGAGGGACGGTCGCGAAACAAAATTGTGAAATACATAAATCAGGAGAACTTGGCTAGCCAGGTGAGGCTTGTTGGCTGGGTTCCTCACGATAAGCTTCCCCATCAGTTAAATGAGTTAAAACTATTGGTCATCCCGTCATATACAGAGGCAGGTCCTCTGATTGCCTTAGAGGCGATGGCTTGCGGCACACCTGTTTTAGCGGCACCAGTTGGAGCATTACAGGATATAATAAAAGACGGGAAAACCGGATTTATTTTAGAGGATAATTCCCCTGGGCGTATCGCCGCCAACGTAGTCAGGGCTTTAACTCATCCCAAGCTTGAGGAAATCGCCAGTAACGCCCTTAATCTGGTTAAGAGAGAATTTACCTACGAGAAAGCCGTGGCGAGGTATAGGAATATCTTAAAATAGTTAAAACCGATGCCGAAAGAAAGACGACCCAACATTGCCGTAGTTACTTTCCCAGTGGGTGAATCTGGCCTTGTCCCACTGGGGCACCTGGTGGATATAGTAAGTCCGCTTGCGGGCAGCCTTTATCTCATCTCGGGAAACGCAGCTTCCCGTCTATTTAAGCACGACCGGAGGCTTTGTTTTAAGGGTGTAGAGCACAATTTGGGGTCAAATATAGTAACCAGGATATTAAGGTATGCCTTTACTCAGCTGCGAATCTGCGGCAAGGTGCTCCGGATATCACGCCAGGTTGATATCTTCATCTTCTTCCTAGGAGGTTCTCCCTTATTGCTGCCCATGCTTTTTTCAAAATTGCTAAGGAAGAAAGCGGTGATGGCTCTGGCAGGTTCTGCCACTCAAAGCACTAAAGCGGAAAGCAGTGCCCTGTCCCTTCCTATAGGACTTATGGCCAGGGCTACTTTTAAATTATCAGGTAGGATTATCTGCTATACTGAAGGGCTTGTCCCAGAGTATGGTTTGCCCAGGTATAGAAACAAAATCTCCATAGCTCATGAACATTTTATTGACTTTGGCCGGTTTAAGATGCGGAGGCGACTGGACGAGAGAGACAATCTGGTCGGCTATATCGGGCGCTTAAGCCGCGAAAAAGGCGTGCTGAATTTTGTTCAAGCAATTCCAGAGATACTGAAAGAAAGAGGAGATTTTGAATTTCTAATAGGCGGAGACGGGCAGCTACGAAATGAAATAAAGGAATACCTTGACAAAGAGAAGCTGAGCGGTAAAGTGAAAGTTAAGGGATGGATTCCTCATGACGAGGTCCCGGAATACTTGAGTACCTTGAAGTTGCTTGTTTTACCATCTTATACTGAGGGACTGCCCAATATTGTGCTGGAGGCGATGGCTTGCGGCACCCCTGTTTTAGCCACTCCGGTGGGAGCGGTACCAGATGTGATAAAGGACGGTGAAACTGGCTTCATTATAGAGGATAACCCCCCGCAAAGCCTCGCCCAAAATGTCATTAGGGCTTTAAATTACCCAAACCTTATGGAAGTCGCCCAAAATGCCCGTGCTTTGGTGGAGAAGGAATTCACCTATGAGAAAGCGGTGGAGAAATATAGAGAGATATTAGGCAATCTTTTTTCTAACACGGCGGAATATCTAAATCAGTAGGAGCTTTCAGCTAGAGAGCAGCAACCACCTTTTGGTATACCTGTTCTATACTGGCTATGACCTTCTCAAAAGTGTAATCCTTTACCCTCTCCTTGTTATTCCCCGATATTTTCTCTCTTAGGTCATCATCCTCTAAAAGTAACAAAACCTTCAAAGCAATTTGTTCTGGATTCCCCGGCTCGACAAGAAAGCCATTTTCACCATCTTTGATAATCTCGGCCAAACCGGCTACTTTGGTAGCGACTATCGGCAAGCCGGATGCCATTGCTTCTAAAATCACATTGGGGAAGCCTTCGGACAAACTTGGTAAAACAAAAACATCTGCGGCAGCCATATATCGGGGAACTTCTTCATTGGGGATTTGACCCAGGAAGTCTATGTAATCTCCCAGGTTTAGTTGCCTAACCAACAGCTTCAGAGCCTCCTCTTCCCCTCCTTCGCCTATAAGTATCAATCTTACCGGCTGGTTCTTTTGCCTGATGGTCTCCATTGCCTCAATTAAGTATCTTGCCCCCTTCTCAGGCCGGAATCTGCCGACAAAGAGGACAAGCCTCTCGCCTGCCCTTACTTGCAATTGACCTCGCATCACATCTGGGGGCAAGTTCTCAAATCTTTCAAGGTCTATGCCGTTTGGAATTACCAGAATGTCCCGCTTACAGGTTCTTTGCATTTCCCTTTTCATATCCTTGGTCAGGGCAATCACGGCATTAGCATTCCTTAGCACCAATTTAGATAGTAGCCTCGCAAATAGTCCTGGGGAATAAACCTCGGTTCCTCGTTCCCAGACTAAATAAGGCTTTTTAAAGAACTTCTTGGCTAGGAACCCGGGCATGCCCATACCTTGGCTGTGAACTATATCAGGTTCAATCTTCCTCAAGACTCTCACTATTTTCAGCCAGAAGGATATAATCCCTACAAACCGTAACCTTCGCCATCCAAGCCGGTGCACATAAAAACCCTGTTCCATACCTTCCCTTGGCAATCCCTCGTCTAATGAGGTTATAACATGAACTTCATGCCCTCGCTTGGCTAACTGCCGGGCAATGTTATAGGTGGCGATTTCCGTCCCCGCCAGCCCCTTTGGGGGAAAGTAAAAAACCAAGATAGCAATTTTCATCTTCTCTGGCCCCCCTACAGCAGGTTTTGCCACTTAAGCTTTAAATCCCTTTCACAGTCTCCTTCAACAATTTAAAGAAGAATTGAATCTCGTTTCGGCTAAATCCCCGTAATAGGAAGAGGACGACAAAATAGATAGCAGCTCCGATTACTACTGCCAGTAAAACCTTAGCTATGCCAGCCGGCTTTATTGCCCAAATGACCGCACCCATAACAACTGAGGAGGCGATGCTCTTAATAATGAAATCTAATTTGAGGTCAAACTTTAGGTATTTACCAGCTTGGTAATACATGACAATGGCTAGCATCACATAAGCGACTAAGGTGGTGATTGCGGCAGCTATAATCCCCCAGTGTGGCACCAATAGAATGTTTAATCCCAGGTTTAATACTGCTGCGGCACCAAGCACGATGGGGAAAATCCTGATGCGTTTAGATAATCGCACCACTTCCCCAAATATCATGTATACTCCAAAAAATACAGTGCCGGCTGCCACCAGAGGGATGATAAACCTACCTTCTAGGGTGAATTCGGCTGTGGTTAGGCTGTTCAGTAATGGCTCAGCCAGTATGGACAAACCGAAAACAGAGGGAATTGAAAGCATCAAAAAATACTTCCACGAGTATGATAAATAGGTTTTAACCTCGCTAGCCCTCCCTCTGTCATATAAGCTGAATATTGTTGGTGACAGAATATAGACAAAGTTTTCCGGCAACATTAAGAGGATATTGCCGATAGAATACGCTGCCGAATATATGCCCACGGAAGTTTCCCCCATAAAAAACCCTACCACGTAACGGTCACTGGAGAAAATAATCAATGTGAATATAATAGCTGGAATTAGGGGCAAGCCATAGACTAGATAGGGGCGCAGTATTGAATAATCAGGAAAAGCAAAGCCAGCATGAGAGAAAATTAGATATAACATGATAAGCAAAAAAAATCCCCTGGTAGCTGAAAGGGCAATTATAGCACCAACTAAGCCCTGCCCTGATAGAACGAAGAAGGCGATTAACCCAATCTCCAGAGCACTCTGCGCTAGTATTATTGCGGCGTATCTTTTAATCTGACCAAATATTCTAAACGAAGCTAAAGCCATGGTGTTTAGTGCCTCAAGGGTTAGGAGGAGTGAGGCGACCTTAATTGCCGTATCCACTGATTCTTGCCCTAGTAAGGTAACAGCCAAGAAATCTGATAATAGAAATACTACCAAAGCTGCAATTAAGCTGATGGGGAGAATGACAGAAAGGATGGTAAGAACTCCTTGCCCGATTTCCCTTTTTCCTTTTACTGAGAGGAAACGCACCATTGCCGGGCCTAACCCAAGGGATATAAAGGGGAGTAGGAGTGAGATAGTAACTAGAATTTGAGTCCATATTCCGTAGTCAGAGGCTCCCAAGGTCTTGGTCAAAATGGGGAGTATAATCAAACCTTTTAGACTAACGATGGCTTGAACTACCCCGGTCAGTCCAATTCGCTGGGCAAATACGGTATTTTCGGACATATTACTCTGCAGAGAACCCGCCCTTGTTATACACTTTGGCTCTAAGAAAATAAGAACGTCAGCAATCCTTAAAGTCAAGCAGCGAAATTCATGGCTCGGCTACTTCAAATTCAAATACTGAAAGATTATTTGAATCATAGATTTTGTCGTAGTCGATAGAGCCTTCAGTTACAAGGCGTTCCAGTATTATCATAGTATCAGTTTCGGATATTCGATAATACTCTCTCCACAATTCCACCTCTTTCTTGTTCACAATAACCCACTCGAAATTTTGCAAATCAACCTCAGACGATGTGTAAATACATGTCCCAAGGTTATTGCGCACGTCATAGATTGCCATCACGCTACCCTGATAACCGGCTATCTTTCCAGTGGAGAAGTCAATTGTTCTGGCAAGAGCATAGTCTGCCTCTGTGGGAGCAGATGGTACCCCCTCTGCTGTAGCATCCCAGGTTGTAGGCTCAATCATATAAATGTTAAAAAACATGAAGGCAACCAGCAAGAATATGCCAATGCTGGTCAACAATTTACGTTTCCCCCTCAGGATAACCATTACTAGAGGGGCAAAGCTAAGAAGCCAGCCGAATATGAGAAAACGGTCTGGGAATGGAGCAATCCCGTGGCGTATTACATAAAGCTCTATTAAACCACTGATTCCGCAGAGAAATAGGAACAGGGTAAAGGAATATGTTTCAACGCGCTGTTTTTTCCCTCTGAGTAATAGCTGGTAGAGCAGGATGGTGCCAAAGATGAGAAGAAAAGTATAAAATCCATAAAATATAATATACCCCCTGATAGTTTGAATGGAGGTAGCACTTATGCCGGCTAGTTCGCCGTAGGTAGCCATACCCCATTGGCTGGGACTGAAGACCTCCTCGGCAAAGGTAACCAGAGTATAAAGTGGAGATATTACTACATATATCCAATAGGCGAAGACAGCCACAAAAGTGATTAACACGAATGAGCTAGACACATCCTCTCCAGTAATGTTATCTCCGAAATAGGTCCTGCGTAGAAATGGCAATTCAGACGCCTTGGTCACCAGGAAGTGGACTAAAAGGAATACTAATAACATAAAGCTGGTCAGGTGATGAGCAAAAACTGTTCCGGCCAGACACACCAGTGATAATGCGTAGTATGTCACGGGGTGTGCTGAAGACCTGGCTGATAAGTAGAGATAAAGACAACAGACTGCTAAAACTAAGGCAATGGTCTCCCGAATAAACAGTGAGCTTAGCAACATATGGTGCTGCAGGCAGGCAAACAGTAGCGCCGAGAGTAAGGCAATTCTTTCCTCCTTAAATATGTTCCGCACCAACAGGTATAGCAGGAGGATAAGGGCTACATCAAGCAACGAGGGAAACCACTTAGCCACGGAGAGGAGGTCAATATTGGTAATTAGTGATAGCTGAGCACCAAGGACATGAATCATCGGGAAATAGGAAGCGCCTCCAGTATACTGGGGGTCACCCATCACAAATCCACTGGACAGGATGCCCTTTACCGAAGCCATATCCTTATAGGCATCGGAGCCATACAAACCATAATAAGGAATCTGATAGATGAGATGGAAGGCTAGGCAGGCGATGGCGATCTCCAGTAACACTACTTTGGCATAACCAGGGGACAATCTGCTCTGGAGAGATTGGTATACTATGGTGGCAAGCATTAAGGTAATGGCCAGCCAGAAGACGGCAACCGGCAGATAGATATGCCACCGTATTGACAGAAGGTAAGTGATGAGCAGGGTAACAGCAGCTAAGAATATCCCAACCGTGGCTACCTTGCTATTCAAACACCTCATTTAACAACCTGACTTATCACTATAGACTGTTATAGTAAACCCCTTTTCTCTCTGCCTCTTCCTTATTAATTAAAGTGAAATAAACCTCCTCGTAACACCCCTCTATTTCATTCTCTTCAGGTTGTGGATTTTGATAGATCAGCCCGCGCTTGAGACTTGAATCACGCGGTGGGGCTGCTCCTCCCACACCGTCTTTGCCTCCCCCGGACGGCAAAGGTTGCAACTAACTGTTTTTGCCATCGCGCACAGAGCCAGATTTAATAAGCCTTAGCCTCAGTCTCGAGGTCTGCCATAATAGGGCGAATATTCTCGAAATAAGTAGGAGCGGATTTCTCACATAGTACCTCCACCTGCGTCTTAGATGCTCCAACAGGTAAGGCACATTTAACCGCGCATTGCAGAGGTCCGATGTCTTCACCATGGTATCCAGGAGCCACTGGAATTCCTGTTCGGGCATGTTCCTGAAGAAGCGGTTATACGGGCTGTGATGGGAATACATCCCCCAGTCGATATCCTCGGGGATCAGGCCCTGCTTTTGACACTCCTCGTATATCTCGCTCCCAGGGTATGGGGTAAAGGTGCAAACATTAACGAGATCAGGGCGGATCCTTTTCATCATTTGCAAGCTTTGATCTATATCCTCCCTAGTTTCAAAGGGCAGGCCGATCATGAAGCAAGTAGAGAACTTGATCTTATTCTTTCGGACTTGTCGAACTGCCTGGAAGATCATGTCCCGATTCGTATCCTTCTTGATCAGCTTGAGTATTCGTTCGCTTCCGCTCTCGATGCCGAAGCTTATACTCTGGCAGCCGGCCTCCTTCATCATTGCCAGCAGCTCGTCGTCCACCAGGTCCACCCGCGACAGACATGTCCAGCCTATGTCCAACTTCTCCTCGATAATCCTGCGGCATATCTCCATCACCCGTTTCCTATTCACAGTAAAGCTGTCGTCATTGAATCTGAAATCATGCGAGTGGTATTCATCGATGACCGAGCGTATCTCGCTTATCACATTCTCTGGTGTCCGGAACCGTGCCCTACGAGTCCAGAGCTTGTGGGCTTCACAGAAGGTGCAGCGGTAGGGACAGCCCCTGCTGGTCACTAGGTGCGCCATTTCACTCGGTGTGTAGAGCTCGGGCCTCAGGACCAGATGTCTGGCAGGGAAAGGAATCTTGTCGATATTGGGGTAGAGCGCCCGTGCACCGTTCCAGTTAAATGAGCCGTTCTGCCGATAGGCCAGCCCATGTATCCGGTTAAGCGCCCTGCCCTCCGATCGAATCGCCTCGAGCAACTCCAACAGGGTCTGCTCTCCCTCTCCTGCCACCAGAAAGTCGATATCCTTATTGCGCAAAACCCTCTCCGGCTCGACTGTGGGATGTATTCCACCGGCGATGATAATGGAGTTGCGGGAATACTCCTTACATATCGAGGCCACCTTGAAGGCAGAGGGGAGGGTAGTGGTCATTATTGTGAGCCCCACCACGTCGGGCTCGAATTTGCTGATCGTTTCACGAATCTCCGCCCAGACGGGATGGCTATCGTTCCTGAGACCCTCAACGTATCGCTGGTGTCTCCTTATCCGCTCCCAGTTCGATGAGATGGGGTAGAAGTCCTTCTCCTCTGGTCCCTTATCGGCGTTATATATCCTCACGTAGGACCCGTGGGCATCCAGGACCGCGGCCAGATAACCGAGGCCCAGCGGGAAGTAGGCATTCCTTACCTCGCTTAACCTTTGCAGTGGCGGATTAATTAACAGCACTCTCACGTGGATTGCTCCTCTTTACGGAAAGACAACATCCAGCGAAATCAGTTCTTTTCAAGCTTCCTATTCTTAGCCGGGATTTCCCATGTCAACTCTTGATAGGGCCTTGCCCAGCCATCATCGCAATGCGTGATAATGATAAATACCCTGCTATTCAACAACCTCATTTATTAACCTTACTTAACTTATTATAGACTGTTATAGTAAACCCCTTTTCTCTCTGCCTCTCCCCTGTCAAAAAAGCCACGCACATCAATCAAAATCGGGTTATCATTCATAAGCCCTTTTAGCCTATCCAGGGTTAGCTTTCTGAAGTTATTGTGGACGACAGCTAATATCAGGCAATCTATATCCTTTGCCCCTCCCAAGTCGGCTATGGCTTTAATGCCAAATTCTTGCTCAATATTATTTAGCAAGGGGTCGTAGCCCAAGATTTTCACCCCATACCCTTTCAGTTCTTTTATCATATCTTTTGCCGGTGTCTCTCTGGTATCGGCTACATTCTCCTTGTAGGTTAAGCCCATTATCAAAACCTTCGCTCCTTTTATCCTCTTACCGACACCGGTTAGGGCTTTTATGGCCATTTTGGCTATATGTTTGGGCATATAGTCGTTTATAGCTCTACCTGCCAATATAACCTGGGGGTGGTAGCCCAATTCCTTGGCTTTGTAAACCAGATAGTAAGGGTCAACCGGGATGCAGTGACCACCAACAAGACCAGGCGAGTAACGATGGAAGTTCCACTTGGTGGCTGCTGCATCCAGTATGTCCTTTGTATGTAATCCCATCCCCTCAAAGATGAGGCATAGTTCGTTTACCAGTGCTATGTTTAAGTCTCTTTGTATGTTTTCTATAACCTTAGCGGCTTCGGCTGTTTTTATATCTTTGGCTTTGAACACGCTTGAAGTAACTTTGCCGTACAGTTCGGCAACTATCTCGGTGGTTTCTTTATCCATGCCGGCAACTACTTTGGTGATTCGCTCTATGGTATGTTCTTTTTCGCCGGGGTTTATTCTTTCTGGGGAGTAGGCTATTTTGAAATCCTGCCCGCACTTGAGGCCAGATTCTTCTAAAATGGGCTTAACTATCTCCTCGGTTGTGCCGGGATAGACGGTTGATTCCAGTATAATTATGCTGTCTTTCTTCATGTTTTGGCTGGTAATTGTGGCTGCGCTTCTAATGTAGGAAAGGTCAGGCTCCTTGGATTTGGTCACCGGCGTAGGGACGCAGATTATGACAAAGTCGGCTTGATTAATCTCTTGCGGATTATCAGTGATTAGAAGCTCCTGATTACTATGTTCTTTGCTCAGTTTCTTTACTTTAGCGCTGTTAACATCAAAGCCTATTACCCTTAGACTTTTGGCGAAGGCTTGAGCCAGAGGCAAACCCACATAACCTAGACCGATGACACAAACTACTGCCTGCCCTAAATCACGTCTCATGCCGAAAGCTCCTAATGGTTTCTCTCAGGCCTTCTTCCAGGCTATATTTCGGGTCATAACCAAAGGTCTTGGCGCGGGAAATATCAGCCATACTATGCCTTATGTCCCCAGGCCGTGACTCTTCGTGGACTGGCCTAACATTGTTACCCATAAGCCCAATGATAAGCTCAGCCAGCCGGTTTATGGAGACGCTCTCACCTTTCCCGATGTTGAAGACGCCGGTAGCATCGCTCTCGGCTGCCAGAATGTTCGCCTCCACGGTATCCTTGATGAAGGTGAAGTCTCTGGTCTGCTCACCGTCTCCATAAATAATCGGTGGATTTCCCTGAGTAACTCTACTTATGAATCTGGGAATGGCCGCTGCATATTGAGAATTGGGGTCTTGCCTCGGGCCATAGACATTGAAGTATCTTAAGCAAATGGTGGGAATTCCATAAACCTGATGGAATACCTGACAGTAGTATTCACCAGCAAGCTTGGTTACAGCGTAAGGGGATTGGGGGTTGGGGAGCATGTCTTCCCTTTTGGGAAGGGTCGGGGTATCGCCGTAGACTGAGGAAGAGGAGGCATAAATTACCTTCCTAACACCATTATCCCTGGCGGCTAAAAGGACGTTTAACGTTCCAGTTATATTTATCTCATGGCAAGTCTGAGGATTCTTAATGCTGCGGGGGACACTGGGGATAGCTGCCTGATGGAAGACATAGTTAACGCCCTGGAAAAGTTCTTGAAGCAAAGGAAGGTCAGTAACGCTGCCCTGGAGAAATTCCACGTTTCCTTTCTTAAGCAAGGATTCCGTGTTTTCCGTCTTTCCTGTGGAGAGGTCATCAAGGATAGTAATATGATAGGCTCGCCTTGCCAGTTCCTCAGCGAGATGGGAACCTATGAAACCAGCCCCGCCAATGACAACTGTCCTTTTCATATGACTTTAGGCACTATAGCTATTTTAGCTATTCTTGCCTGGATTGGCAAGTGGCAGGGAAATGTTGGCAAAATGTCGGCAAACGGTGATGACTTGGATATGCGCCTAGAGGGATTCGAACCCACGACCCCCGGTTCCGAAGACCGATGCTCTATCCGCTGAGCTATAGGCGCTTGCTTGGTTGGGGTGAGTGGAGGGATTTGAACCCTCGTTCTCCAGGGCCACAACCTGGCGCCTTAGGCCGCTAGGCGACACTCACCACGGCGGGAAGTATGGCTATTATAACTAAAAAGCTGGTCTGATTCAATTAGCATCGAGGGAGAGTTGCTTAGTCCTTAGTTCGATTTGCTGGGGATTTTGATAACCCCGTCAGCTTCCTCCAGGTCAAGCCACCATTTGTACTTCTTGTCCCGCTTGCCATAGCCCCAGACATTATCCATCTTAACCAAGAACCCATCCAGGAGTGGGGTATGCTTAACCATCCACCTTACTAGATCGTGGGTCCAGCCTTCGGGCTTATTCCAGGGGCAGACCTTGATGCAGCGGCCACATGACGAGCCACCCTGATTGCTAACCCTGTATTTGCTGCAACGGTCGGCATCAAATCGCCAGTTTTCGTAGCCGTTTATCATAACCTTGTCACCATCAGGAATAGCCCTGGCGTGGCATTCGGTGGCGCACTTCAGGCACTTACGGCAAAACTCCTGGAGGCCAAAGTCCACCGGGCTATCCGGCTCCAGCGGCAGGTCGGTGGTGACCACCGCTGCCTTGAAGCGGGTTCCCAGAAACGGATTAAGCACAATACCGGCCCGGCAAATCTCGCCAATACCGGCCAGAAGAAGCAGGGGCACCACCAGTACCTGGTAGTTAAAGACATGGTGGGCTCGTGCCGGGTATCCCAGTCTTCTTATATAGTTGGCCATAATACAGGCGATGAAGGCACTGGTCGAGTATCCGATGAAGCTCTGGGAACCAGAAACCCAGTCATCCCCCGTGGAGCCGCACATAGTGTCATAATCCTGGTCGACTACGAGTAGGATAGCCGATTTGTGGTCAAGCTTCACCGGCTTCCCCTCCAGGTCGTGGCTGTACACGGCGTATTGTGGCAGATGGCAGATGCCGACGATATCGGCTCTCAGGAAGTACCCAAGCTGCTTTATGTGCCGGCTTAATATTTCTGGGTCTTCGGGGAGGGGAGCTTTTTGCGTGGTTACCCCACCGTCGACCAGCGGTATCATGTGGCTGACCATTTCAGCAAAAGCGGCTCCCAGAGGGAATTTATTGATAAAGCGTTCAAATTCCCGGGCGGGGTTGGGGCCGAAATCACCGCGCATGGCGCGGGCGAATCCATGCTCCCGCTCGTCGAATCTGGGGATATCTTCGGTGATTCGGGTGGTGGGCCGCTCAACTTTTCTTAGACTTTCCATGGGGTAGGGACCGAGTTGTTCTGTTTTACCTGATATCTTCTGGTGATACGGTTTCTTTGCCATGGCTACTCCTTTAGCTATTTTGGGGCCAGTTCAACTATGGTGACCCCCTCGCCGCCTTCCCCGTAGACGGCGGGGCGGAATGCTCTGACCAGGGGGTGCTGGGCTAGCTGCTGGCGGACAGCCTGGCGCAGGGTCCCTGTCCCCTTACCGTGAATTATCTTCACCTGGGTAAGGCCGGTCATGAAGGCGTCGTTTAGGTATCGGTCAAGCTGGAACAAGGCCTCGTCTACGGTAAGCTGGCGCAGGTACAGCTCGTCTATTGGCGCTGATTTGCCCATATAAGCCCCTTGATGATTTTAGCACGGTAGGGGAGGGTAAACAAACGTCTTTTCCCACCCAGCCCGCCCACCAAGGCTGGCGAGCAAGACCTCCTGGGGTGGGAGGGGGAGGTAAAAGGTGAACTTTAAAAATGGGGGGGGAGTTTAAGGGCAAAGCCTCTATAGGGTGGGTTAGGGTGGGAAGTAAAACAAAAGTTAAAAAGGGGGAGGGGCTAGTCCGGTTTCTTTAGGAAAATCTCCAGGCTCTTGACCTTGCCCACTCCCTTCAGGCTGGAGGCTAGAGCCAGCAGGATATTGCTGATAATCTGTCTGGGGAAGCCGCTTAAGGCTATGGGGACATTGTTTGCATAGAGGGAGACTCGCTCCCTTTGGGGCTCTATAAAACCCTGCTCTAGAAAGTCGGCTAAGCCTTTTATATCTTCCAGGGAGAACTGCCTGGTCTTGGTTGGCAGGGGTTCATCGGTGGCGATAGCGATGAGCTTCCCAACTGAAGCCAGGGGTGGGCCAACCTGCTGGCGATGGACCTCTATCTTGGGGGCATCGCCCTGCCGGAAACCTTCGGTCAGGATGATGTCATAGTCCTCGCCCAGGAGATGGGCTATCTGCCCCAGGCTGATATCGCCGCCGGCGGGCTTGATTAAAGCCAGCTTATCCGGGGCGCTGAGTACCGTAGCCTCGCTCCCGGCCTGGGTATGGCGCCAGCTATCCTTACCCGGCTCGTCCAGGCTCAGGTTTTGAGAGGTGTGTTTTATCGTTGCCACCCGGTAGCCCCTGGCTTTTAGCTCCCCAATCAGCTTTTCAAGGAGGGTTGTCTTGCCTGACTTTGATTTACCAATAATTGAAACTATGGGCGGCACGTTGTTGTCCTTTTCGGCCAAAACTATTGTTGCCTAAAGCTCACCCTGAACCAGGGTGGTGGTGTCCTGGACCCCCTGGACACTGCGCACCTCGCCGACGATTACCTTGGCTAGCTCAAACAGGGTCTTGGCTTCGGCAATAGCGATTGCGTCCCACTGCCCGAAGACGAGGTTTACATCGGTGATTCCGGGAGTGGCGCCAATCTGGGTGAGAGCGCCGGCTTCTAACCCTGGAACCAGCTTGATGAGAATATAGCCCTTCACCATATGGCGGTATTATATTCCCTATTGCTTTGCTTGACAAGTTCTCCCTCTTGTTGACATATGGTAAATATTAGAATATAATCGGGCGACAATAGAAAAAGTAAAGGCGGTGAGCAAGACAAGTAGGCTTTAAAGCGGGGCTAAAAGAGAGTCGGGTAAGGGCTCCCAGAAAAATCTTTGGTTTTTCTGGAGAGTCTTTAAGGTGAAAGCCGATGCCAAGAGCTTAAAGCCGAATGGACTTGGGAGCTGCAAACCGAAAGTCCTTCACTTGTGAATGGCGAGTAGGCTTTGCCGCCGGGGAAGCGTTATCACATCCCAGGGTATTATAGAGTAAGCTCTTTTTTAAAGTACCCGAAAGAGATGGTCCTTCGGCCTGAAGGACCAAGAAGGGTGGCACCGCGAGTAACCCTCTCGCCCCTTTAAGGCGAGGGGGTTTTTTAATTAGAAGGGGGTAGCTTATGTTTATTTTTCCGGGGAGGTGGCCCCGCGCCGGGCCAAAGAGGAATAAGATACTAACCTTTAAGAAACTTTAAAATAAAAGGAGGACAAAATGGAAAGGTCAATGTGGTTTCTTGACCAGGAGGACATGCCAACCAAGTGGTATAACATCCAGGCTGATTTGCCCGAGCCGCTGCCGCCGGTGTTGCACCCGGGCACGGGAAAGCCGATAGGCCCCGCTGACCTGGCGCCACTATTTCCGATGGGTCTTATTATGCAGGAGGTGAGCACCGAGCGCTACATTGAAATCCCAGACGAGGTGCTGGAGATCTACCGCACCTGGAGGCCGACGGCTTTGCACCGGGCGCGGCGGCTGGAGAAGGCTCTGGATACGCCGGCTAAAATCTTCTACAAATACGAGGGGACAAACCAGGCGGGGAGCCACAAACCCAACACCGCTGTAGCCCAGGTCTATTACAACAAGATGGAGGGCATCAAGCGTATAGCCACCGAGACTGGTGCCGGGCAGTGGGGCAGTGCCCTGGCCCTGGCCGGTGCCTTTTTCGGCGTCGAGATCAAGGTCTATATGGTCAGGATTAGTTATGACCAGAAGCCCTATCGCCGTATCGCTATGGAGCTCTGGGGGGCAAAGTGCGTCCCCAGTCCCAGCCCTGATACCAAGGTAGGGCGAGATATGCTGGCCAAGTGGCCTGACTGCCCTGGTAGCCTGGGACTGGCTATCAGTGAGGCGGTGGAGGATGCCG
>CAZQXA010000003.1:0-29456 GCA_964597155.1 uncultured Dehalococcoidales bacterium | reverse complement strand
AGGCGAGGTGATCGTGGTGGTGGGACATAGAGGCGAAGAGATAAAGAAAATAATAGCCTCAAGGCCGGTCAAGGTGGTGGTAAACCAAAACTACCGGCTAGGGATGGGCACCTCCATAGCCGCCGGGCTAGAGCTGGTGGATAGCCGGGCACAGGCAATCATGCTCACCCTGGCTGACCAGCCCTTCGTTGATAGCCCGACTATAGACCGGCTGATTGAGGAATTCAAGGCCCATGACAAAGGCATCGCCATACCCACCTATAAGGGGAGAAGGGGACACCCCCTTATCTTCTCCCTGAAGTATAAAGCGCCGCTAGCCGGCCTGAAGGGCGATATCGGGGGCAGGGAGATAATCAAGGAGCACCCCGAAGATGTCCTGGAGGTGGCTGTTGACTGTGAGGGCATTATTATCGACATTGACACCTTGCCCCAGGCTTTACCTTGACACATAACCATGCCGATGCTAAATTAATAAGTTGGGTTTTCCCCGGAAGGTAAGTAGAAGCAGGAGGAACCGCTGTTATGAATATGATTGTCTGCATCAAGCAGGTGATTGACCCCGAGGCACCGCCCGCCAGCTTCAAGATTGACCCTGCCGGCAACAAGGTGGTGCCGCCCCAGGGGGTATCGCCGGTAATTGACCCCTACGCCGAATACGGGGTTGAGGCGGCACTGAAGATTAAGGACGCCCTGGGGGGTAAAATCACGGCTATAAGTCTGGGCTCAAACCAGCTCCGAGATATAGTAAAGAAACCGCTGGCGATGGGGGCTGACGAGCTTATCCTCTTAGAGGACGGAGCCTTTGACGGCGGCGATAGCTGGTCAACGGCTTACGCCCTGGCCATGGCCATCAAGAAGATAGGCGAATACGATATTGTCTTCTGCGGCCGGGAGGCTTCCGACTGGAACGCGGGACAGGTAGGCTCAGGCATTGCCGAGCTCCTGGGGCTACCCAGCATCACCCTGGTCAAGAAAATAGGCATCGCCGATGGCAAGGCAAGGGTAGAGCGGGTAACCGATGAGGGCTATGAGGTGATTGAGGTCTCCCTGCCCTGCCTGATTACAGTAAGCAACGAGATTGGCGAGCCCCGCTACCCCACCATAAAAGGAATTATGGCCGCCAAAAAGAAGGAGCCGACTATCTGGAAACCAGCCGATATCGGGGTTGAGGTCTCCCAGATAGGGGCTGCCGGCAGGCACGCCAAGCTGCTAAAACTATTCCAACCAGTCCACGAAGGGAAATGCGAAATTATTGAAGGCGAAAGCCCTGAGGAGGCGGCGGCTAACCTAGCCCTAAAGCTGAGGGAAGCCAAAATCCTGTAACCAGGGCTTATTCCAGGTATTTTTTAGGAGGTAGAGTTATGGCTGAGAATAAAGGGGTCATGGTCTTTGGCGAGACCGCCGAGGGCAAACTGGCCACAATCACCGCCGAGCTACTGGGTTGCGGCCGCAAGCTGGCTAAAGAACTGGGGCAGGAGTTGTCTGCCGTACTCGTCGGTAGTGGCATAAGCGGTCTGGCTAAGGAAGCTATCGCCTTTGGCGCCGATAAAGTCTATGTTGTCGAAGACCCCAAGCTTAAAGACTATCAAAGCGACGCTTATCTGCAAGTCATGGAAAAGGTAATAAAGCAGGCAATGCCCCAGATTCTCCTCCTGGGGCAGACCTCTACCGGCCGTGACCTGGCGCCCAGGCTGGGCTTCCGGCTGAAGACAGCGGCTACTCTGGGCTGCCTGGAGCTGGCTATTGACCCCGGCACTAAGCTACTGCTGCAGACCAAGCCGGTCTACGGAGGCAACGCCCAGGCTATTTTCACCTGTGGCTCTTTCCCTCAGATAGCCACGGTCAGGGCCAAGACAATGGCACCGCTGGAACGAGACCAGTCAAGGAAGGGAGAGATAATCACCGTTGACGCCGCTCTGCAGCCTCAGGCGATAAGAACCAAGGTGCTGGAGAAGGTGGCGGCCAAGGTGGAGGGGATAAGGCTGGAGGATGCCGAGGTGGTAGTAAGCGGGGGCAGAGGCATCGGCGGTGCCGAAGGTTTCAAGCAGCTTGAAGCGCTGGCTAAGATGCTGAAAGGAGCCGTGGGTGCTACCCGACCCCCCTGTGACAATGGCTGGGTGCCCGCCGGGGCACAGGTAGGGCTCACCGGCAAGATTATTGCCCCTGACCTCTATATCGCCATCGCCCTCTCCGGCTCCAGCCAGCATATGTCCGGCTGTTCCGGCTCCAAGACCATAGTCGCCATAAATAAAGACCCGGAGGCGAATATCTTCCGCGAAGCCCGCTTCGGCGTGGTCAGCGACTGGAAAAAAGCCCTGCCCGCCTTCACCGAGAAGCTTAAGGAGCTCCTTGCCGGCTAGAATTAGACCTTTTCCGCCTTTTCGGCTTGCTTGGCGGCGATAATCTTCTCGGCAACGTGAGCCGGCACCTCTTCGTAGTGGCTAAAACTTGCCTTATAACTGCCTCGGCCCTGGGTTATTGATTTCAGGTCTATGGCGTAGCGCAGAATCTCAGCCTGGGGCACCTGGGCCTCAATAACATTAAAACCACCCCCGGGGTTCATCCCCTGCAGCCGCGCCCGCTTGGTGTTAAGGTCGCCAATAATATCACCGGTGAAGTTCTCAGGGACAGTAACCTCAATATTCATTATCGGCTCAAGCAGGATAGGCCGCCCTTCGGCTAGCCCCTTCTTTAGCGCCCCGGCCCCGGCAATCTTAAAGCATATATCCGATGAATCGACGGGGTGAAAGCTGCCGTCGTAGACGGTTGCCCTCAGGTCGGTAACCGGGTAGTGAGCCAGGACCCCTTCCTTAAACGCTTCATTAACCCCCTTCTCCACCGCCGGGATATAGTTCCTCGGTATAGCCCCGCCCACTACCTTGACGGCAAACTCATGGCCGCTGCCCCGGGGTAAAGGCTCAAGCTCCAGCAGGACGTGCCCGTATTGACCATGCCCCCCCGTCTGCTTCCTATGCTTGTACTCGGCCTTGGCTCCCGTCGTAATCGTTTCCTTATAGGGCACCTTGGGTGTTTCCAGTCTCACCCCGACGCCGAATTTACGCTGCATCTTATCGGCTGTTACCTCAAGGTGGGACTCGCCAATTCCGGACAAGATTGTCTCGTTGGTATCAAGCTCTCTGCGCATCCGAAGGGTGAGGTCTTCCTCAACTATTCTGGATAGCGCTGCTCCCAGCTTATCCAGGTCAGCCTTGGTCTTGGGGTGAACCGCCAGGCTAAAGGATGGCTCGGGGAACTCTACGGGGGCAATCTTCAGCGGCTTGTCCTGACTGCCCAAGGTATCCCCGGTGCCGGTCAGGGTCAGTTTGGCTACCGCCCCCATATCCCCGGCTCCGAGCTCAGGCACCGGCTCCTGGTTCTTGCCCCTGAGCACAAACAGCTGACCGATGCGCTCGGCGCCACCCCGACTGACATTCCACACCTGGGAATTGCTTTTAATGGCGCCGTTGTAGACCCGGAAGTGGGTAAGCTTGCCCACATAGGGGTCGGCACTGGTCTTAAACACCAGGGCCGCCAGCGGGCCATCGGCACTGGGCTCAACCGTCTTCTGGGTTGAATCGCTAATGGTTATTACCTTCCCCTCTTTGGGCGAGGGCAGATAATTATATATAGCGTCCAGAAACAGCTTAAAGCCGATATTCTTTAGCGCCGAGCCGGTTAAAATGGGGACAACCCTGCCGCTTACTACCGCCTGCCGCAAGCCACCACCCAGCTCCTCCATGGTGAGCTCTCCACCCTCAAGATACTTCTCGATAAGCTTATCGTCAACCTCAGCCACCGCCTCTATCAGCTTCTCACGGTAAGAATCGGCCTGGGCTTTAAGCGCCGAGGGAAACTCCGCCTCCTTGGCTTCGGTGCCGGTATAGGCTTTCGTGGTCAGCAGGTCAACTATGCCCTCAAACTTGTCCTGAGCGCCTATCGGCAACTGCACCGGCAGGCAGCGGGCACCGAACCTTGACTGAACCTGCTCCACAGTTTTAAAGAAGTCGGCATTCTCCCTGTCCATCTTGTTGATAAAGAGCATCCGGGGTAGCTCGGCCTGCTCACAGTACGCCCATACCTGCTCCGTGCCCACCTCAACCCCGGAGGCGGCGCAGACCATGACTACCGCCCCCTCAGCCACCCGTATTGCCGCTCTTACCTCACCGACAAAGTCGGAATAACCGGGGGTATCCAGCAGGTTGAGCTTTGCCCCCTGCCAGATGCAGGGGAGCATGGACAGGTTTATGCTAATCTGGCGCTTGACCTCGTCTGGGTCATAGTCCGAGGTGGTGGCCCCGTCCTCAACCTTGCCTAACCGCTTAATAGCGCCGGCGGTAAACAGCATTACCTCCGAGGCTGAGGTCTTGCCGGCGCCACTGTGAGACAGTAAAACAACGTTTCTAATATTCTCCAGCCCGTATTGCGTCATCTATTCACCTTCCTGCCCAGAAAAATCCTCCAGATTTTCCCGGGAACCCGCTTATGCTCTCCAGCTTAATCCAACATATTATAATCGGAGCTTACTAATACGGCAAGTTATTTACCTATTCTCGGTTGTCTTACTTCCCACCCTCCCACCCTACAGAAGTGATACTTCTATCAATTTCTTCTCAAAGGGGGTGGGGTTAAAAAGTACAGAGGCGCTAGCCTTTCTAGGGCGGGTGGGTATGGGAAGAAAAGCTAAAGTTAAAAGGGGGGGTGGGGTAAGAGAGCTCTAGAGGCACTAGCCTTTGAGGGTGGGTTTGGGTGGGAAGAAAAACGAAGGGGGGAAGAGGGGAGGCTAGACCTTTTTAAAAAACTAGCCGGCGCGCCGCCATCTATATCACTATTTATTATCCAGCGCCAAACCTATCATGAAAAACGATTTCCGCTAGCTCCTTCCTCGGTCTTAGCGGTGGCTCCTCGTCGGGGACGCCCAGCGGGAAAAGGGTAACCAGGCTATAGCCCTCCGGTACTCCCACAACCTTGGCTGCCGCCGGGGCATCAAAGGCACCAATAATGACCGTGCCCAAGCCCAGGGCGTGAGCCGCCAGCACCATGTTCTGTACTGCTAAGGCGGTATCAAACATATACCAATCGCCCTTTTCGGTGGCGATTTCACCCTGCGGATTGCAGCCTGATTTGCCCATCTGGGCGCAGATAACGATTACCACGGGCACGGTGTTGACCGCCTTGATGCCAGGATTCTCAAATCCCCCAGGCCCCCTAAACAGGGTATCAGCTATCTGAGCCTTTATCTTGCTGTCCCGCACCACGATAAACCGCCAGCACTGGGTATTAGCCCAGGAAGGCGCCCAACGGCCGGCTTCCAGAACTGCCTGCACCGCTTTATCGTCTATGGGGTCAGGCTTGTAGCGGCGAATACTCCTCCTGGTCTTGATTGCCTTCAGGACTTCCATCTATACCTCCTTAGCTTTCTTCTTCCCAGGCACCCCGGCCGATAAGGGCAACAAAGCGGCAGCCACCTAAATCCTCAATGGTGTTCTTCTTTTTGCCCCTAGTGAGCCGGCATAACTCCTGCATATGGCGAGAGCCAACGGGGATTACCAGCCGCCCGCCAATCTTCAACTGGGCTAAGAGGTCAGGCGGCACCCGGGGGGCAGCCGCGGTAACCATTATGGCATCGTAAGGCGCCTCTCTCACCCAGCCCAGGGTCTCCTCCGCCAAGTGCACCTCAACATTGGTATATCCCAGCTCGGCTAGCACTCGCCTGGCGGCTTCAGCCAGGTGTGGCACCCGCTCGGTAGTAACCACAAAGCGGGCCAGCTCAGCTAAAATAGCCGCCTGGTAGCCGCTGCCGGTACCTACCTCCAGCACCTTCTCACTACCGGTAAGCCCCAATGCCTCGGTCATAAGGGCAATGATAAACGGTTGCGAAATTGTCTGGTCATAGCCGATAGGAAGCGGTCTATCCTCATAGGCCAAGTGCCGGCTTGCCGGCGGCACAAAAAGCTCCCTGGGAATACGGCGCATAGCGGCTAATACCCGCTTATCCTTAATCTCAGTGCCAAGGTGCTCAATTAACTCAGCCCTGGCTACCTCAAAATCCGCATCCATAATAGGCACCCGCCGCCAGGATAAGCCCTAAGTCAGGACGAAAAACAGCACCACCAGAATAACCAGTATTATCCCCGATAGAATACCAATTCTCTTTAGCTCGGCAGTTACCTCGGGAACCTGAGCCACAGTAACTGGAGCCTTCGGGGTTGGCGCCTTTGCCGGGGGGAGAGGAATTTCAGCCCGGGGTGTGGGCTGGAATCCCTGAGCTACCGGTTGAGCCACCGGGGCGGTAAAGACCCTCCTCCCCTTTCTTCTTTTACTCCGAGGCAGGTGCCTGCCTCGCCTCCGTGATTTTGGTGACATCTATAAACCCCCTATTTAGCCCGTGGGTGAGATTTCTGGTAAGCGTTTCGGATATGTTCCGTGGTGAGATGGGTATAGACCTGGGTAGTAGAGATGTTGGCATGCCCCAGCAGCTCCTGAACCGACCTCAGGTCAGCCCCGCCGCTCAACATATGAGTGGCAAAGCTATGCCGCAGGGTATGAGGCGTAACCTCAGCCCCCAGCTCGGCGGCTTTGGCATAGCCTTTCAGTATCTGCCACAGCCCCTGCCTGGTCAGCCTCTCGCCGCGGCGATTGAGGAACAAAGCCTTTTCCTCACTGCTTCGCACTAGCTTAGGGCGCACCTCGTCCAGGTACTCCTTCACCGCCCCGACCGCCCTTTGGTGAACAGGGATGAGCCGCTCCTTATGCCCCTTGCCAAAGCAACGCACATAGCCGCCCTCGGCATCCAGGTCAGCCAGGTTCAAGGATACCAATTCGCTCACCCTCATGCCGGTGGCATATAGTAACTCCAGCATTGCCCTGTCCCGCTTGGCTTCGGGCGTGGAAAGCTTGGCCGGCTGTTCCAACAGGCGCTGGACCTGACTGATTGAGATAGGCTTGGGCAGCGACTTGCCCACCTTGGTCGAACTCACTCCCTCGGTCGGGTTTTGCTTGATGATGCCATCAGCCACCATAAAGCCGAAGAAGGACTTGATAGCGGCTACCTTGCGGGCTACGGTGGTGGCGGCATAGCCCCTCTCCTTAAGGTCGAGCAGGTAGCTCATCATGGCCTGGCGGTCAAAAACAGCCCAGGGGGGAATAGTGCCCCGCTTGGCCGCCTCCTCCTCAACGAAGCCAGCCAGTTGATGCAGGTCATTGCGATAGGCGGCTACCGTGTTCTCGGAAAAGCCTTTTTCCAGAGCCAGATAGTCCAGAAAACTGTCAATAGCTTCTTTCACTGCTCTCCCTTTACTACCAGGTGACTATTATGTATTTTAACATAACTGAAAAGAAAATTCAGCCCCAAAAGTCAAATACCTTGCCTCAAATCTCCTGTTTTCGTTGGGATGTTTAAGAGGGGCGTATACGGGGCCCCCGCGAAATCTTGATTTCGTGGGGTAAAAAGCCCCTCTTTTAAAAAATCTTCCCCCTTCCCCTCCAAGGGGAAGGGGGATAAAGGGGGATAGGGTTAGTAAGCATTCTTAGATAAGCCTTTTGCCCTTATCACCAGCTATGCTAAAATAGCTCTATATGGTGTCAACCTATTTAACCGAGCAGATAAGGGGGTTGCCCTCTCGTCCCGGCGTCTACCTGTTCAAAGACGGCGAAGGCAATATACTATATGTGGGCAAGGCGGCCAGTCTCCGCCACCGGGTAAGCTCATATTTCGGCGCCGGGCAGAAGTTGACGCCAAAACTCCAGCGCATGGTGAGCAAAATAGCCGACCTGGAATACTTTGTTACCTCTTCGGAGCAGGAGGCGCTCATCCTGGAGTTGAACCTGATAAAGAGGCACCACCCCCGCTACAACGTCAGGCTCAAAGACGATAAGACCTTCCCCTACCTCAAGATAGACTTGGCTGAGGACTGGCCCAGGGTGCACATCACCCGCCGCCTGGAGGAGAACGGCGGGCGTTACTTCGGTCCCTTTGCCAGCGCCGGGTCGGTGCGCCAGACTTTAAAGCTGCTAAAAGGGATTTTCCCCTTCCGTTCCTGCACCAGACCTATCACCGGCACCGACACCAGAGCCTGCCTTGACTATGATATCGGGCACTGCCTGGCTCCCTGCATCGGCGCTATCAGCCGCCGGGAATACGCCGAGGTCATCAAGCAGGTCATCCTTTTCCTGGAGGGGAAGCAGGCAAGGGTGACCAAACAGCTTGAGGGCCGGATGAATAAGGCGGCTGAAGCCTTGGACTACGAGCGGGCGGCCAGGCTCAGAGACCAGATTCAAGCCGTGACCGAGGTGATTGAGGGGCAGAGAATCGCCACCACGGTGAAGGGGGAACAGGATGTCATCGCCTTTAAGGGAGATAAAGACCAGGCCTGCGTCCAGGTGTTCTTCATCCGCAGCGGCAAGCTGATTGGCCGGGAGAGCTTTATCTTGCAGGGGACAAAATACGAAGAGCCGGGCCAGATTATGGCTAGTTTTATCAAGCAGTTTTATGCCTCCAGCCCCCATATCCCCCCGCTGTTACTGCTCCAGCACTCACCGGAAGATATGGCTACCCTCCAGGGCTGGCTAGAGAATAAACGGGGGGGCAGGGTTGAAATCCAGGTGCCGCAGCGGGGCAAGAAAAGACAGCTGGTCAACATTGTTGCCCAAAACGCCCAGCAGAGCTTGGAGCAGCTAAAAATTAAGCAACTCGCCTCGCCGGGGGCGCTATCGGCGGCACTGGGGGAGATAAAGAGGCAACTGCGGCTTCCCCGGCTGCCCTCCCGCATAGAAGGCTACGATATCTCCGATATTCAGGGAGCGGCGGCGGTGGGCAGCATGGTGGTCTTTGATAAAGGCAAGCCCAAGCCGGCTCACTACCGGCGTTTTAGAATCAAGACCGTCTCCGGCGCTGACGACTACGCCATGCTTGAGGAGGTGCTCAAACGGCGCTTCAAGCGGGCCAGCGGCGCCTCGGACACCTGGGCAATCCTGCCCGACCTGGTGCTCATTGACGGGGGCAAGGGGCAGCTTAACGCCGCCCTCGGGGCCATGCGGCAGATGGGAGTTACCTCTGTGCCCGCCGCTAGCCTAGCTAAAGAGAACGAGGAGCTTTTTATCCCCCAGAGAAAAGAGCCCGTCGTCCTGCCCCGCTCTTCACACGGCTTGCAGTTACTGCAGCGTCTCAGGGACGAGGCACACCGCTTTGCCCTCGGCTATCACCAGAGGGTGCGTAAACGGGAAAGCTTTGCCTCGGCCCTGGACACCATACCCGGCATCGGCCCCAAGCGCAAGCGGGCTCTAATCAGGCAGTTTGGCTCGGTTAAAGCCATCCGGGAGGCTTCCCTTGAAGAGCTGGCCGCCGCCAGGGGCATGAGCCCAGGTTTAGCTCAGAAGATAAAGGAGTATTTATAATAGACAATGCCAGCTAACCTGCCACCGCAATACTTTGATGCCGAAAAAAATTTCCGCCAGGCTAAGAACCCGCTGGAAAAGATAGACGCCCTGGAGGAAATGCTGGCTATTATGCCCAAGCACAAGGGGACCGACCACCTCCGGGCTAAACTAAGAGCCAGGATTGCCAGGCTAACCGAGGAGTCGGAGAAGAAGGCAGCCACCAAGCGGACTTCAGTGATGATTGAGAAGGAAGGCGCCGCCCAGCTGGCGGTAGTCGGCTTGCCCAATGCCGGCAAATCCCAGCTTGTCGCCTCTCTCACCAATGCCTCTCCCGCCGTCGCCGATTAC
Source organism: uncultured Dehalococcoidales bacterium (assembly GCA_964597155.1). Classification (GTDB taxonomy): domain Bacteria; phylum Chloroflexota; class Dehalococcoidia; order Dehalococcoidales; family BS750m-G39; genus DUEC01. The sequence goes on along the minus strand of CAZQXA010000003.1, from coordinate 19,733 downwards.
CCCTTCACCACCCACAGCGCCACCCCGGGGATGATGGAGTTTGAGAACATCAAGATGCAGCTGATTGATACCCCACCCCTAGTGCCCCAGGCAATAGAATTCTGGCTGCCGCACATGCTTAGGCGGGCTGACGGCCTGCTGATTGTGGTTGACCTTGATTCCGCCCCCCTGGAACAGATGGAGGCGATACTGGCCCAGCTAGAAAAGATGAGGGTGGAAATCGGGGGTAATAAGACCAAGGCGCTGATTATCGGCAACAAGCTCGACCGGGATAAAGCCAGCCAGAATTACGCCACTCTGAAGAAGGGGTATGAGGGGCGATGGCCGCTTGTTGCCATCTCCGCCAGGGAAGGCACCGGCTTGGAAGAACTCAAGGCTAAAATCTTCCAGATGCTGGATATTATCCGGGTATATACCAAGGCGCCGGGGGAAAAGCCCGATTTGACCGACCCCATAATCCTCAGCCAAGGAAGCACCCTGGCTGAAGCCGCCGCTGAGGTGCACAAGGACTTCGCTGCTAAGATGAAGTATGCCCGCATATGGGGCTCGGGCAAGCACGATGGCGTCATGGCCAGGAGAGACCATGTCCTTAAAGATGGTGATATAATAGAGTTGCATATGTAAATGTCATAAACAAGCAGGAGGGCTACAATGGAATGGTGGACCTGGATTCTTATCGCAGCGTTGGTTATTCTGGTAGTGGTGTGGTTCATGGTCAGGCGGAAACGCTAAAGTCTAAGCTGTCCTTAAGCCGCCGCTGAGGTGCACAAGGACTTCGCCGCCAAGATGAAGTATGCCCGCATCTGGGGCTCGGGCAAGCACGATGGCGTCATGGCCTCAAGAGACCATGTCCTTAAAGACGGGGATATCATAGAGCTGCACCTTTAAAAAAATAGGGACACCCTATTGCAAAAGGGGTATCCGTAGTGTATAATGCTCCAACATACCTAGCGCATCTAGGCAAATATTAAGGAGGAACATAGAAGATGAGACTTAAGGGTTGGAACCTGGGCTTAACCATTGCTGGTCTAGTCGTAGTGGTTTTCGCCGTAGTTTGGCTGCTGGCTATTTTCCCGGCCATGGTCAAAATGCCCACCGATTACGAACAGACATATGAATTTGAGGGCTCCATCAAGCAACTGAACCCGGCAACCATGTCTTTGGATGAAGTTCCGACCAATGTGGACCGCATACTAACAGCCACCGGAACCGAAGACGGTGTGTTACTTCTCCAGCAGGATGTTAATATCTACCATGCGCAAGCGGGGGTTCTGATTACCAGCACCTCCGACATCTATGGCCTCGACAGGTCGACCCGCGAGAACGTGCCCGGCTACGGCGACACGGACCGAACCGGTCAGTTCACCTTCCCGGCTGGAACGGAGCAAAAGACCTATTCCTTTTGGTCTTCCTCAACAATGACGGCACTTCCCGCCAACTTCGTCAGCGAGGAGACTTACCACGGGATTACGGTCTATAACTTCAAGATTGACATCAGTGACCTGCCCGCTGGCACCATGGCGGGGACTGACGCGCCGCAAACGATGGACGTCCTGACTGAAATCAAGGTAGAACCGACCAGCGGTGTTCCGGTCTACACCACGACCACGACAACCGTAAAGGCACAACTAATGCCGGGAGCCCCGACGCCTATTTACGTAAACTCCATGGCCTATACCAGTGATACTATCGACGAGATGGTAGATTTGGCTAAGAGTTCCCGCAGCCTGATACTCTGGCTCTCGGTCTATGGCTTCTGGATTGCCGTCGGAGTGGGCGCGGCCCTGATTATCGCTGGAGTGGTGATGGCCGTCCGAGCAAGAGGGTAAGTGCCTCAAGCTAACCTGCCGATATAAATTAAAAGCCGAGGCGTAAGCTCTGGCTGCCTTTAGCTGTGGGCATCCGGCGTCTGGCCCAGCAGAAACTTGTTAACTGCCGCCGCCAGACCGCTATGCTCCACATCATTGGTGATATGGTGGGCTACCGCCTTGACCTCGTCAGGGGCGTTTTCCATAGCCACCGCCAGACCGGCCAGGGAAAGAAGCGAGATGTCATTAGTGCCATCCCCTACCGCCATGACCTCAGCTAAAGATACTCCCAGATGCGAAGCCAAAGCCCCCAACGCCCTCCCCTTGGATACCTGGAGGGCAACCACATTGATAAATTCGACATCAGGGAAAGCCGGCGACCTTGCCCGGGAAAAGTGAAGGCTGCCCTTGAACTGGGCATAAAAGTCCCCGGCTTTAGCCACCTGCTGAGGACTGGCCGAGGCCAGCCCCCCTTTTATGATTCTCTCCTCTTCCCAGAGGTTGGTGAAATCTACTATGGTCGGCTCTACGCCGAAGAATTGGCGGTGGGCATCGGTTGACCAGGTCTCCCGCTCAACAAAATAATGGCTTGCTGAATACAGCTCAAGGTCTATACCACGCCAATGGGCAAATTCAATAGCCTCCTTAACCACCCCCCTATCCAGCGGCTCGGCATAGACCTCTTGGCCAAGATTAGAGACCAGAGCGCCGTCAAAGAAAATGTGATAGCCATCCAGCGCCAGCTGGTCGAGAATTGATAAACAAGCCTGGACCGCCCGCCCGGTGGAGAGGGCAACCCCTATCCCCAAACGGCGGGCTTGGGCTAATGCCTCAATGTTCTCCGCCGAGATGTTTCTTTGCCTGCCCAGCAGGGTGCCATCTATATCCACTACCAAAAGCTTATACTTCACTCGAAAGCTCCCCTTTCCACCACCCATTCTAACATCAGCCAGGGCAGATTGCCAAACATTGCCCCCCGCTTTTAACCTGTGCTTTATTTCCCACCCAACCCACCCTATAGAGGTTTCACCTCTTTAAATACCGCTTAAAAAGGGGGGAATAAGCGAAAGGCCTATGAGGGCGGGTGGGTGGGAAGTAAGACATAAATTAAAAAAAGGGGGAGAGGTGGAGAACAAAGCCCCCCAAAGACGACTATGGGGCGGGTGGGTGGGAAGTAAGACAACCGAAAAAGGGAGGATAAGGGGGCATCCCCCATCAGCCAACAACCTTGAATGCCCCCCAGAAATAGACTATAATCCCGAAAAACAGCCTTATTTATGTTAACAGGTCTGGTATGAACTATATCGGCATAGACATCATTGAAATCGCCCGCCTGGAAAAGGCTATTGCCCGCCGCGGAGAAGGATTTTTGCGCCGGGTTTACACTGATGCCGAGCTAAAGCTATACCGCAAAAAGCTCCCCTCTTTAGCCGCCCGTTTCGCCGCCAAGGAAGCAGTAATAAAGGCCCTGGGAAATCCAACCAAGAACATCAGCCTGAGGGAGATTGAGATACTCTCCGACCCCAGCGGCAAGCCCCTGGTCAATCTCTACGGCAAGGCGCAGAGCCAAGCCAAAAGCTTGAGGTTAAATAGCTTGGCTATCAGCCTCTCCCATTCCCGGGAATACGCCATCGCCCTAGCCAGCGGCGAGCATTCCTGATGTAGTTGGAAATACACCCTTTACTTAAAGCCCTATCATGTAGCCGTACCTTGAATATACCTCTTTAACAAGCTCGCCGGCTTTGGGATTGCCCCAATCGTGCATCCATTCCGATACCAGCGATTCCAGGGTAATCGGAACCACCCCGGCCTGCAGCATCCTTGCGATTCCATACTTGTGTGCCTCCCGAGTCGAGTCCCCGGCAGCGTCAAATAATCCGTACACCTCAAGCCCTTCTTTCAAGGCGTGAAGAGCGCTGTAAGCAAAACACATGCTGGTCCACAACCCCGAAATGACCAGCTTTTTCCTGCCGCTCCTCTTTACTGCCTCCCAGTTCCTTTCGTCCTCAAAAGCGTCGAAACTGGGCACCTTTCGGGCGAATACTTCCTGGCCAGGGAATAAGGCGGTAATCTCGGCAAGGAAATCGCCGTTAAATTTGGGGTTAATGGTTGATAGGATGACAGGAATTTTCAGGATACTGGCCGCTTTGGCCGCACAAAAAGCGGCATTCCTGATAATCGTCTTATCACCGGAAGCTACACCCTTGAACATTGAGGGCTGGTAGTCTACCAGAGCCAGAAGACTATTTTTGTCAGTCAGCAACTCCAGTTTCCCATCTATCGAGCCAGCCATTTTATTTTCCTCCTTCTTTTTCCATCTCCTAGTGTACCTAAGATTGGCTCTTATTCTAAACCCCAGCCCATTACAAAGTCATAAAATCCCAGCCGGGAAAATATCAAATTCGTGGCAAACCGCCCACTTTACCGCCGACGACTAAAATGCTAAAATCATAAACAAGAGGAATAATATATGTCGGGACATTCCAAGTGGTCACAGATTAAGCGTCAAAAGGGGGTAGCTGACGCCAAGCGGGGACAGATTTTTACCAAGCTCGCCCGTGAGATTATCGTTGCCGTGCGGGAGGGGGGCGATAACCCGGAGGGTAACTTCCGCCTCAGACTAGCTATACAGAAAGCCCGCGATAGCAACATGCCCCTGGACAATATAGAGCGAGCCATCAAGCGGGGCAGCGGTCATGCCGAAGGCGCCAGCCTGGCGGAGATGGTCTTGGAGGGTTACGGACCCAGCGGGGTGGCAATTCTGGTAACGGCACTGAGCGACAACCGCAACCGCACCCTGCAAGAAGTGAGGAACATATTCTACCGCCACGGCGGCAACCTGGGGGAGAGCGGCTGTGTCGCTTGGCTCTTTGACTCCCGGGGAGTGATTACCGTGGAGACCAATGCCCGGGATGCCGAGGAGCTAGCCCTGGAGGCTATTGATGCCGGCGCTGAGGACGTCAAGGTAGAGAATAATTATATTGAGGTCTATACCAAGCCCGCCGAGCTGGAGGCGGTCAGGGGAGCGCTGGAAAAGAAGAAAATAGCCATCGCCTCGGCTGAAGTCTCCTTGATACCCAAGACCCTGATTGAGGTTGAGGAAAAGGCAGCCCTGCAGACCCTGAAGCTGCTGGACAAGCTGGAGGAACTGGACGAGGTGCAGCTTGTCTCCAGCAACGTTGACTTCTCCGACGCCGTTCTGGAGAAATACCAGGCGTGAGCTCAAGCCCGATGAGGATTTTAGGCATTGACCCGGGAACAGTGACCATGGGCTATGGCGTCATTGATGTCGTAGATGATGAGATAACCCTGGTTAGCGGCGATGCCCTAACCGCTCAGGAGCGCTCCCCTATCGGGGAGCGTTTGAGCTTTTTGCACCAGAGGCTTCTGGAAATCATCTCTCGCTTTCAGCCCGACGCCGTAGCTATAGAGCAGCCCTTTATGGCCAAGAACGTAAAGGCGGCGCTGGCGGTGGGCAGGGCACAGGCAATAGCCATCCTGGCTGCCGCCGAGAAGGGAATCCCGACCTATGAATACACCCCGGCCCAGGTAAAGCAGAGGGTGACCAACTATGGCGCCAGTTCAAAAGAACAGGTCCAGGAAATGGTCAAACTGCAACTCGGTCTGGCCGAGGTGCCCCAGCCCAGCGATGCCGCCGATGCCCTAGCCGTAGCCCTCTGCCATCTGCACGAGACCCACCTGGACAGCCTGCTGGCCAGGCAGGGGGAGCAAAAATGATAGCCGCTCTTAAAGGCAAGCTACAGGCGCTGGGTAGCGAATGGGCAATCGTTAATGTGGGCGGCATCGGCTTTAAGGTTTATATGCCCACCTCAACCCTGGCCACTCTGGGCGCCATCGGCGAGGAGGTTGAACTTCATACCCACCTCTATATAAGGGAGGATAACGCCACCCTCTACGGCTTCGCCACAGCGGAGGAATTGGGGCTGTTCCAGACTTTAATCGGGGTATCGGGGCTAGGCCCCAAGCTGGCATTAGCCATGCTCTCGGCGATGAGTGTGGAAAAGCTGGCTATGGCCATTGCTACCGGCAGCGCCGACTTACTAGACGAGATCCCGGGGATAGGCAAGAAGCTGGCTAGCCGGCTCATCCTGGAGCTTAGGGGTAAGATTGCCGCTGGCTGGTTGGCCGCCCCCGCCGAGCTTGCCGAAGAAAACGCCGATGTCCTAGCCGCGTTGACATCTTTGGGCTACTCGGCTAGAGAAGCCACCCACGCCGTTGCCACCCTGCCCCCAGACCAGAAACTGACATTGGAGGAAAAGATTAGGCTGGCTTTGCAGTATTTTGGGGGAAAGTGAGAAGGAGGTATCTGTGATGGCTAAAACAAGAAGGGGCAAGAAGATTATAGATGTTGGCTCATATAAAAGGACTAAGCCGGGTGGGAAATATAAGACAGTCCTAATAAAGCGCCACCGCCGGTCTACGCCTTAATAGTGAGTGGTATAGTTTTCGGGAGGGGAGTATAATATTGGTGAGCAAAAATGAGAGAGATAGCCGAGGAAGTAAATACCGAGGTGATGCTATGGCGAAAAGAACCAAGCCGCTGGCCAAAGGGGAAATGGGGCCGGATTTCACCATCAAAGACCAGCACGGCAAGGACTTCAAGCTTTCGGGGCTGAGGGGCAAGCGGGTGCTGCTGTCGTTTCACCCACTGGCCTGGACTAAAGTCTGCGCTGAGCAGATGCAGTCGCTGGAAGCGAACCGGGAGACCTTGGTCTCGATGAATACCGCTGCCGTGGGGATAAGCGTTGATGCCGTGCCCACCAAGAACGCCTGGGCGAAGTCGCTGGGGGTAAAGGAGACGCCGCTGCTATCCGATTTCTGGCCTCACGGAGGGGTGGCCCGCCTCTACGGGGTTTTCCGAGAGAAAGAGGGCTTTTCTGAAAGGGCCAAGATCATCTTGGACGAGGGGGGCAAAGCCGCCTTCGTCAAGATATACGAGATAAGCCAGCTCCCCGATATTAAAGAAATCATCGGCGTGCTGAAGAAGCTCTAGCCGCCCCCAAAAGCCCAAAAAAATCAGGGAGGGGTAATGCCCCTCCCCAATGTTCTTAAAATATTCAGTTCCTGCGCTAACGGCTTAACTAACTCCCCTCATACTTAAAGGAGACCCTCACCTTAGCCCGGTAGCTGATAACCTTGCCCTTGTCAATCTGCATATCCAGCTCCTCAACCTCGGCGATGCGCAGGTCGCGCAGCGTCTTGGCGGCGGCCTCCACCGCCGTCGTGGCTGCATCCTCCCAGGACTTGGTGCTGGTACCCACCAGGGTAATTATCTTGTAAACGCTGTCAGACATATTATCCTCCTTATAGCTTTAAGCAAATTTCCCCAAAACTATGGGGGTTACTAGAGTCTATAAGAATAAGCGGCGCCCTGTCAATAGCCGTTGTCACCAGTGCCCCCAAAAGCTATACTATATAGTATGCCAGAGTTCGAGATTGTCTCCGATTTTAAGATGACCGGCGACCAGCCCCAGGCGGTGGATGGGCTGGTAGAAGGCTTAAATAAAGGCTTTGAGCACCAGACCCTGCTCGGCGTTACCGGCAGCGGCAAGACCTTCACCATGGCTAATGTCATCGCCCGGGAGCAGAGGCCCACCCTGGTCATCTGCCACAACAAGACCCTGGCTGCCCAGCTTTGTAGCGAGTTCAAGGACTTCTTGCCCAATAACGCCGTGGAGTACTTCGTCAGCTACTACGATTATTACCAGCCCGAAGCCTATCTCCCCCGCACCGATACCTTCATCGAAAAAGAAATAAACATCAACGAGGAGATTGATAAGCTACGCCATGCCGCTACCCGCTCCCTCTTTACGCGGCGGGATGTGGTCATTGTGGCTTCGGTTTCCTGCATCTACGGCCTGGGCGAGCCTGAGGAATACCTCAGCTTCGTCTTAAGCCTTAAGCGCGGCGAGGGCTACCGCCGGGAAAAGCTCCTCCGCCAGCTGGTGGATATGCAGTATGAGCGCAACGATATCGACTTCAGCCGGGGCAAGTTCCGCCTCCGCGGCGATACCCTGGAGGTTCAGCCCGCCTATGAAGAACTGGCCCTGCGCATTGAGTTCCTCGGCAACGACATTGAGCGCATCGTTGAGATTGACCCCCTCACCGGCGAGCTACTCAAAGAGATGGAGGCGGTGGACATCTATCCGGCCAAGCACTTCGTTACCTCTCACCAAAAGCTGATGGTGGCCCTGGAGAGCATAAAGCAGGAGCTTGACCAACGCCTGGCCGAGCTGAAAAGGCAGGGCAAGCTGCTGGAAGCCGCCCGGCTTGAAGCCAGGACCAACTACGATATCGAGATGCTAAGGGAGGCCGGCTACTGCCACGCCGTGGAGAACTACTCTCGCCACCTGTCCCAGCGTCCCCCGGGCAGCCCGCCCTGGACGCTACTGGACTACTTCCCCCAAGACTTCCTTTTGTTTATTGACGAATCGCACATGACCATCCCCCAGATTCGGGGCATGTACCACGGCGACATCTCCCGCAAGGAAACGCTGGTGGAGTATGGCTTCCGCCTGCCCTCAGCGCTGGACAACCGCCCCCTGAACTTCACCGAGTTTCAACAGCGCATCAACCAGGTCATTTATACCTCAGCCACGCCGGCGGAATACGAATACAAGCACAGCCGGCAGGTGGTGGAACAATTAGTCCGCCCCACCGGCCTGTTAGAGCCCACGGTTGAAATCAAGCCCACCAAAGGGCAGATTGACGACCTCCTCGACCAGATTAAGACGCGGGTGGAGCGGGGTGAGCGCTGCCTGGTGACCACCCTCACTAAGAGAATGGCTGAGGAGCTGGCTGACTATTTAATCGAGATGGGAATAAAGACCCATTACCTTCACTCCGAGATTGAGACCCTGGAGAGGGTGGAGATACTGCGCGACCTCCGCCTGGGCGTTTACGATGTGGTGGTGGGCATAAACCTGCTGAGGGAGGGGCTTGACCTGCCCGAGGTCAGCCTGGTGGCTATCCTTGACGCCGATAAAGAAGGCTACCTGAGGTCGGAAGGGGCATTAATCCAGACCATGGGGCGCGCCGCCCGCCACATTGACGGGCATGTCATCATGTACGCCGATAGCGTCACCAAGTCAATGCAAGCCGCTATAGACGAGACCCAGCGCCGCCGCCAGATTCAGCAAGACTACAACAAAGAGCACGGCATCACTCCGCAGGGGATAAGGAAAGCCATCAGAGACATCACCGAGCGGGTAAAGGTTGCCGCCGAGGTCCGGGCTGTCTATAAAGCCGGCCCCCTGGCCAAAGAAGACATCGCCCGCCTGATTAAAGAGCTGGAAGGGCAGATGAAGACCGCCGCCCGTAACCTTGAGTTCGAGAAGGCGGCGCTAATCCGAGACCGCATCGTTGAGCTGAGAAAGGATTTGACTGAGGATTTGGTGACCTCACCCCCTGTATCCCCCTCTCCTTTGGATTTGGGGAAGGAGAGGGGGAAGAGATTTTAGAGAGGGGCTAAAGCCCCTCTCTTACCTACACTCTCCTAAAGGAAAACGAAGGGGGAGAGTCAAAGAGAGGCAGAGCCTCTCTTATAAAATTACTTCCCCTTCCCCTCGGTAAGGGGAAGGGGATAAAGGGGATAGGGTTACCCTATGAAATTCGGGTTCCCTGAAAAATCGCAGATTTTTTAGGGTTAAAAGGGGATAGGGTTTAAAAACTATGGAAGATATACACAAAGAGACCAAGCAGGAGCGCCGGGAGAAGAAGTTGCGGAAGAAGCGGGAGCGCATGGCCAAACACGGCAAGAATATAGCCAGGGTTTATATGGATGCGATTAGGAAGAGGTTAAAGCGCCCGCGTATTGACAAGCCGTAGTACCAAGCCGTAATATTAAAAACAGCAACTAAAAAACCAAGGAGGCAACAAAGATGGCAGCAGTTCCCAAGAAGTTGAAGTCCCTACTCTTCGGTATGGGTCCCGAGATCAACGCGACGGTGGCAACGGTTCTGGAGTTCCTGGGCTTAGCCTGCTTAATCGTGGGAATAGTAAGCGGCGTCATGGATAAAGAGCTCGGCTTGTGGTCAACCGAGTGGTTCCTGATAATGATTGGACTCTGGGTATGGGCTTTGTGGCTTTGGCTCTGCGCCTACTTCGCCGCCAAGGAATAGAAGCTAAACCTCCTCCACCCTCTTGAACCCTTCTTCCTCAAGCTGCTCCATGAGGCGGGCGGCGCGTGGGTAGCCGATGCGCAACTTCCTCTGCAAAAAAGAGGTGGAGACATGTTTGTGTTCCCGGGCCAGTTGCCGGGCGGCGTCCAGAAGCGGGTCTTCGGGGAAGATCCCCCTGCCGGCGCCAGCAGCCGTAATCTCCTCAACCTTAAGCGGGATTGCCTCCTCTCTCTGCTGGCTGTTCCAGAAGTAGACCAGCCTCTCCCGCTCGGCATCAGAGACATAGCAGCCCTGGAGGCGCTTGGGCTTAGCCGCCTCGGTAGGCATATAGAGCATGTCTCCCCTGCCCAGCAGCTTCTCGGCACCCCCCATATCAAGAATAGTCCTTGAATCCACCTGAGAGGTAACGGCAAAGCTGATGCGGGTGGGGAAGTTAGCCTTAATCAGACCGGTGACCACGTCCACCGACGGGCGCTGGGTAGCCACGATGAGGTGAATGCCGGTGGCGCGGGCAAGCTGGGCTAAACGGCAAAGGGCATGCTCCACCTCATCAAAGCCAGCCATCATCACGTCGGCAAGCTCATCAATGACCAGTACCAGATAAGGGAGCTTGTCATCCCCCTGGCGGTTCTTGTTGTAACCCTCAATGTTGCGGGCGCCGACGGTAGCCAGTGTTAGGTACCTCTTGTCCATTTCCTTATTAAGCCAGCGCAGCGTGCCCAGGGCTTTTTGAGTATCCACGATAACCGGCGTCGCCAGGTGAGGCACGCTGTTAAAAGTCGTCAGCTCCACCCTCTTGGGGTCAATCATAATAAAGCGCACATCATTGGGAGTAGCGTGCAGCAGCAGGCAGCAGATAATAGAATTGAGGCAGACCGTCTTGCCGCTGCCGGTAGCCCCGGCGATAAGCAGGTGGGGCATTCGGGAGAGGTCAGCCGCCACCGCCTCACCGCCGGCACCCTTACCCAGCGCCAGACCCAGCTTGGACTTAGCCTCCACCTTCTGGAAAGCGTTGGTCTCTATCACTCCCCTTAAGCCCACCAGGCTAAAAATGCTATTGGGCACCTCAATGCCCACCACCGATTTACCCGGCACCGGGGCTTCAAACCTGATGCTGGGCGCCGCCAGAGCCAGAGCCAGGTCGTTACCCAGAGAGGTAATCCTCTCCACCTTGACCCTGGTCTTGGAGACTTCCTCCCGCCTGACCTTAACATTGCCGTCCTTATCCCTCTCCTTTACCTCCTTCATCTTCCTATCCCAGCCCGGCTCAACGCCGAACTGGGTCACCGTTGGTCCGGCATTTATCTGCACCACCTTGGCGGCCACGCCGTAGCTGGCTAGGGCTTCCTCAATCAGCCTGGCCCGCTGCATGTTATCCGCCTGGCTGAACTCAACATCAGGGACATTATCCAGAATATCAAGGGGGGGCAACCGCCAGCCATCGACGGTAACTAGCGCCGGTGATTGGCCATATTTCTTCCACACCTCCTGAACCACCTGCTGCAAGTCCTGCTGAGGGGGGGCAAGCACCGAGGTTGCCACTTCCGGCTCCCTGGCAAGAGGCGGCTGAGCTAGAGGCGGCTGGAGAGGCATAGCCGGCGGGGTCAGTACCGGCCTCTCAGTAGTGGGGGGTTGAACATAAGTCTCCCCTCGGGGAGCGGGGCGCGCTCTAAGACGCTCGCCCACCCAGGAAAAGAACCTGGCGGTAAGACGCCAGCAAACGCCGGGGGCGACCAGGATAATACCCAGGATTACCATCCCCACCAGCCGAAAGGCGCCACCAACATCGGCATTGCCGATGATACCCTGGCCGAAGCTGCCGCCAAGCTCGAAGAAGGCCAGTATCCCCCAGACCACCAGAACGAAGACAGCGCCGCCGAGCCACTGGTTCCAATGGTAGATAAAGGATAGCACCCTCCGCCCCCACACTATCCCCACCAGGGTGCCAAAAGCCATGACCAGAAAGAGCAGCCCCCAGCCGAAAAGCTCCACGGCGCCATCCCAGATACTGTCCGCCCAGGCGCTGATGGTCGTCCAGTACCAGAACAGCAGGACGGCGATAATTATCGCCAGTACCAGCCGCCGCACCGGTGGCAGCCAGATGAAATGGAAAAACCGCCGCCCTGCCGACCTTTTTTTAGGCCTGGCCTGACTACTGGACTGGCTCTTACCCCTAGCCCTCTTCCTAGACATACAAAACTACACCTTTTATTGCCACTAACCTCACCCCCTTTATCCCCCTCTCCTTATTAAGAAGAGGGGGAAGAGGTTTTAGAGAGGGGGCTAAAGCCCCCTCTCTTATTTTCACTCCCCCCTTCCCTTACTAAGGGAAGGGGGCCAGGGGGATAGGTTGTTAACTCTTACTACACCTTCACCATAACCGGAAGAATCATGGGATGGCGCTTGGTCTGCTCATAGTAGAACTTATTGAGGATGTCCCTGACCTTGCTATAGATAAAGCCCCAGTCAGCGGGGCGGGCACCGCTACGGTCTAAGGCTCTAGCTACCAGGTCACGGCTCTGCTCTATCATGTCCTTATTCTCCCCAGGCTCAACAAAACCCCGGGAGACAATATCTGGACGTCCCACCAGCTTGCCGGTCTGACGGTTGACGGTGATAGTCACCATAACGATTCCATCCCGCGACAGCATCCTCCTATCACGAAGGACAACGCTACCAATATCACCCACGCTTAAGCCGTCAACATACACATTGCCCGAGCTAATCTTGCCAGTCACCCTGCCCGCTTGGGGGCTAAGCTCAAGGACATCGCCGTCTTCCAGCAGGAAGATGTTTTCCCGGGGAATGCCCACCGACTGGGCTAACTTGGCATGGAGGCTTAAGTGGCGGTATTCGCCGTGGATGGGCATGAAGAACCTGGGCTTGACCAGATTTAGCAGTAGCTTTAGCTCTTCCTGACTGCCATGCCCGTGGACATGAACCGGCGCCACCTTATCATAGAGAACCTGAGCCCCCTGCTTGAAGAGATTATCCACTGTCCGATTGATTAGCGCTTCGTTGCCCGGGACGGGGGTGGCTGAGATAACCACGGTGTCGCCGCGAATGATGTGAACCTGACGATGGTCCTTGTTGGCGATGCGGACCAGGGCTGAGGTCGGCTCCCCCTGGCTGCCGGTAGTGACAAAGACAACCCGATTATGGGGCATGCCTTTAAGTTCATCAATACGAGCCAGTATGCCATCGGGAGCCTTTAGATAGCCCAATTCTAGGGTCATGTGCACGATATCGGTCATACTACGCCCGACGACAAACACCCGGCGCTGGTGCTTGGCGGCGGCATCAATAACCTGCTGGATTCGGGAGACCAGCGAGGAGAAGGTGGTCACAATAACCCTGCCCGGCGCCTCAGCCATGACCCGGTCCAACGTTTCACCAACCACCCGCTCCGAAGGGGTGTAACCGGGGAGTTCAGCATAGGTGGAGTCGGACAGTAAAAGTAATATGCCCTGTGCCCCCAGCTGAGCCAGCCGGGAAAGGTCGGTTGGTTTACCATAAACTGGAGTATAGTCAAGCTTAAAGTCCCCGCTATGGACAACAGTGCCCAGCGGGGTGGATATGATTAGACCGGCGGCGTCAGGTATGCTGTGACAGACAGGGAATAACTCCACCTTGAATCTGCCCAGCGTGACCTGGCTAGCGAAGGGCAAAGCCTTAAGCCTAGCCCCGGCCAGTGCCTTCCCCTCCTTAAGTTTCACCGAGATAAGCCCCTGGGTAAGCTTGGTGCAATATACCGGCACATCAAGCTGGGGCAGGAGATAGGGCAGGGCGCCAATATGGTCTTCATGGCCATGGGTGATAACTATGCCCCTTATTTTCTCCTTCTTCTCCAGCAGGTAGCCGATGTCCGGGATTACCAGGTCAATACCCAGCATCTCTTCCCCGGGGAACATGAGGCCGGCATCAATGATGATGATATCGTCCTGATATTCCATCACCATCATATTCTTGCCGATTTCAGAAAGCCCGCCGAGGGGTATTATCTTTAATTTTTGTTTACTCATATTTTTTCACCTAAAACATACTTAATTGCTCTGGTTTTGGTTCCTCCTTGATTGTTTCCGCTCTAGTCAGAAGCGTCGGGATTTTAAGCATATCCTCTTCTATAGCCTGGCGCAGGCTCTGCTGGTGAAGAGCCGCTGCCGGGTGATACATAGCAAAATAGACAACATCCTCCCGCTTCTGTGCTGTGCCATGAATCCTACTTATGCTTTTCCCCGGGAAGAACATAGCCATAGAGTAACGCCCCAGGGTTACAATCATCTTGGGGCAGATTATCTCAATCTGGCGCTGTAGCCACTGGCGGCAGTTTTGAATCTCCGTGGGCAAGGGGTCGCGGTTTCCCTGAGGACGGCACTTAATCACGTTAGCGATATAGACCCGCTCCCGCCTCAAGCTGATAGAGGCCAGTAACTCATCCAGGTATTTCCCCGCCGGCCCGACGAAGGGACGCCCCTGCTGGTCTTCATGCCAGCCGGGCGCCTCGCCAATAAACATTATATCGGCATCCTCCGCCCCTTCTCCAGGTACCACCCTATTTCGATATTTAGCTATTTCACACTGCTGGCAAAGTGCGATTTCTTTATTAAGCTCACTCAGAGCCGACATATTAACCAGCCTTTTAACTATGATAACACGGGCAATATGTCAAGTCAATTTAAGCCTACTGGCTAGTTCGGATGGAACTGCCCTCATATACTTTTGGCAGGTAAAGGGATTCTTTTGTCTTCTACAGGGGCTGGCGACTAATCTTTCGCCTTTGGTGGGGGGAAAAGGGGGATCTTACCCGATGGGGGGAGGGAAAAGAAAGTTTCAGAAGCGCAGCTTATATGGGCGGGCGGGTGGGAAGAAGAACTTAAGTTAAAAACAGGGGAGGGATAAAAAGAGGGCCTTAAAAAGGGTGAAACCATTTTGGGTGGGTTAGGGTGGGAAGAAAAACGTAAGATTAATCAACAACCTTTGTTGACACCTGGGAAGGCGCGGTTGTAGACTTCTAGCAGGAGAAAAAGAGGAGAAGAGATGGAATTTTTAAAGTCTACCGACCCCGAAACCGCACGTGCCATATCCCTGGAAGCAAAGAGACAAAGAGAAACAATAAATCTCATCGCCTCCGAGAACTATCCTAGCCGAGCCGTGCTTGAAGCTGAAGCATCGATTTTCATCGGTAAATACGCTGAGGGCTATCCACGCCGGCGCTACTACGGCGGCTGTGAGAATGCGGATACAGTGGAAGAACTGGCTATTCAGCGGGCAAAAGAGCTATTTCACGCCGAGCACGCCAATGTACAGCCCCACAGCGGCGCTCAGGCTAATATGGCAGCATACTATGCCCTGCTTAACTATGGTGATACTGCTATGGGCATGAGTTTAGCTCATGGTGGTCACCTCACCCACGGCGATAAAGTGAGCTTCTCCGGAAAATCATATAACTTTATCCATTACGGGGTTAACCGGGAAACGGAGAGGATTGACTATCAGGAGGTAGAGAAGCTGGCCAAAAAGCACAAACCCAAGCTGATTGTGACTGGAGCCAGCGCCTACCCCAGGATTATCGATTTTGAGCGCTTCCGGCATATTGCTGACCTGGTGGGAGCCAAGCTGATGGTTGATATAGCTCACCCGGCCGGTATAATTGCCGCCGGTCTGCATCCCACCCCTGTGCCCTATGCCGATGTGGTAACCTCGACTACCCATAAGACACTGAGAGGCCCGCGGGGTGCGTTCATCTTATGCCGCAAAGAATTAGCTTCAGCAATAGATACGGCAGTCTTCCCTCAAATGCAGGGGGGACCATTCATGCATGCTATTGCCGCCAGAGCGGTTTGTTTTTATGAAGCTATGCAACCTGAATTCGTAAACTATCAACGGGCTACTCTGGATAATGCCCTTGTTCTAGCCAACGAGCTGAAGAGATTGGGGTTGCGCCTGGTATCCGGCGGAACAGATACCCACCTCATCCTGGTTGACCTCACCGAGACAGGAGTCACCGGCAAAAAGGCTGAGGAGATACTTGAGAGAGCTGGCATCGTGGTCAATCGGGACCCAGTCCCCTTTGACCCACGCCCGGCATTAGTAACCAGCGGCATTAGACTGGGCACCCCGGCGGTGACCACAAGGGGCTTTAGCAGGGAAGAAATAAAGCGTATCGCCTCACTGATGGTAAAAGTTATCACCGATATTGATAACCAGAAGATTCAAAAAGAGGTGTGCCAAGAGGTCAGCCAGATATGCTCTCGCTTCCCCGTGCCCGGTATTGACGACTAGAGACTAAGCAGTTCTGCTTGGTATCAGGGTGCTATTTAATCAACCCAAGTCTGGCAAGGCGTAAGCCGGTTTGCGTCGAATATGGTGTTCGTGCCATTGTCGACATAATCAGCTAACACCCCGGCTAAGAAAAGATCGTTGTTGATTACGAGGTTACAGTCGCAGGTAAAGTCAAGAATCACTACTCCATATTGTTGTATTGGGGACGCGGGCGGCCCTGCCCTAACCATGTTGCCCCCGATATAGTTGTAGCCGCAGTCCGCATAAAGAAGGATGCCGTCCTTGGAATTGTTCTCGACCATGTTCACGCTGACAATGTTGCTGTAGCACGAAGAGTACAAGTAGATGCCATTTCCGCCGTTCCCCTCAACAATATTACTTGAAACAACGTTGTGATTGCTCTCGTATTCCAAGATGATGCCATGTTGGCCGTTCCCTTCAACGATATTGCTTGAGACGACGTTGTGGCACGAGCTCCACAAGATGATACCATTTTCGCCGTTCCCTTCACAGGTGTTGCCCGTGACGGTGTTGTTGCTGCTCGATTCGCTCAAGAAGATGCCATTGAAGCCGTTCCCCTCACAGGTGTTGCCCGTGACGCTGTTGTTGCTCGAGGTCTCCAAGAGGATGCCATCGAAGCCGTTCTCCCCACAGGTGTTGCCCGTGACGGTGTTGTTGTTGCTCGAGGTCTGCAAGAGGATGCCAAATTGGCCGTTTCCACCACAGGTGTTGCCCGTGACGGTGTTGTTGTTGCTCGAGGTCTGCAATAAGATGCCACAGTAGCCGTTCTCCTGGCAGGTGTTGCCCGTGACGCGGTTGTTGTCCGAATCGCCCAAGAAGATGCCAGTCGATATAAAGTTCTCCACCCAGCAGTCAACGATTTTCGAGTTCTCCACACCGTTGAAGTAAATCCCGTACATCGTGCCCCCCGTCTGGTTCGCCCTGTTTCCATTTATGCGCAGGTCCTTGAGCAGAAGGTTTTCCTGCCCAGAAGCAAAGATGACGTTCATGTCGGCGTTTGTGCCGTCCTCAATCGTGAGCACCGTTGCCCCCCCGGTGCCTAGAAGGCAGACGTTCGACCTAGTAATGGTGATACTGTCCCCAAGGATGTAATCGCCTTCCATGAGATAGATGGAGCCTCCTCCGGCAGGCAGGCTATCTATCGCCGTGTTGATTTCGACCTGGTCGTCCACGCCATCACAGATGTAGTCCGCACCCTCGGGGTCTAGCGAGTTGTAAGCGGCCACGACGAAAGTCGCCAACGCGGGCCCGGGTGGCCCTGGCAGTCCGGGGGTACCCGGAGTTCCTTGAATTCCCTGGGCACCCATTTCTCCCTTTTGTCCTGGTATGACAAGGGCTATAATAACTAAAACGAAAAGAATTCCTATGAGTATTTTAACCCATATATGCTGGGGCCACCGCCAAAAACGCAACCTCTTCGGCTTACTTCCTTTTTTTATTGCCGATTTCCTTTTGAAAGCTTTTAAGAAACACATGGCAACCCCCCAAGTTGGTTATTATTTATAATTATACCATATTATATCAAGTACCCTTTTGGAAGAGGGTGTTTAAGAGAGGTGAAACCTCTTTAGGGCGGGTGGGCGGGAAGTAATACCTAGAGGGGTGAGGTAGATAAATAATAGTGCTATAATGATAGCAGGCTTGAATTTTCAAGAGGAGGCAACGCGTGATGGATGAGCTGAAGGTATTCACCGGCAATGCCCACCCGGCCCTGGCCCAGGCGGTGGCTAAATATCTAAAAACGCCTCTGGGCAAGTGCGAGGTCTTTGAGTTCAGCAACGAGAATATCTTTGTCCGTATTCTGGAAAACGTCCGCCAGAGAGACACCTTCGTTATTCAGCCCCTCTGCTCCCCGGTGAACAAGAACCTGGTTGAGCTACTTATCATGCTTGACGCCTTAAAGAGGGCCTCGGCGGGGCGCATTACCGCCGTCGTTCCCTATTATGGCTACGGGCGCACCGATAAGAAGGACCAGCCCCGGGTGCCGATAACCGCCCGCCTGGTGGCTGACCTGCTCACCGTGGCTGGCGCCAACCGCCTACTGACGGTGGACTTGCATGCTGCCCAGATTCAGGGCTTCTTTAACATTCCGGTTGATGAGCTCACCGCCCTTTACCTGCTCAGCAACTATTTCAAAAAAAGAAAGCTTGACAACCTGGTGGTAGTTGCCTCTGATATCGGCATCATCAAACGGGCGCGGGACCTAGCCGCCAGCCTAAATGCCCCCCTGGCGATTACGGAAAAAAGACGGGTGGGCAATGTTGACCGCACCGAGACGCTGAATATCATCGGTGAGGTGAAGGGCAAAGTGGCCCTCACCATAGATGACGAGATAGACACCGCCGGCTCTCTGGTTGGTGTTGCCTCAGCACTGAAGAAGGAGGGGGTCAAAGAGATATTTGCCTGCTGCACCCACCCCATATTCTCCGGCCAGGCTTTAAAGAAGATAGCCTCTTCGCCGGTGAAGGAGGTGGTGGTTACCGATACCGTCCCCGTCGCCGCTGATAAAAAACTGGATAAGATTACCGTTCTGCCCGTAGCCCCGCTGCTGGGGGAAGCCATCCATCGCATCCATACCGGACTATCAGTAGGAGCTATGTTTGAACAAAGGCAATAAGGGTAAACAGCTGAAACTAGTTGAGGTTTATCGGGCAATGGGTGAAGCCGAAGCCCTGATTATCAAGGGTCTGCTGGAGACTAGCGGCATTCCCTGTATACTAAAATCCCATGCCGCGCCTTCAGTGCACGTATTTACCGTTGACGGGATGGGCGAGGTCAAGGTTATGGTCGGAGAATCAAAAGCCGAGGAGGCAAAGAGGCTAATCGGGGAGAGAGGGCGTGTTTAAGTGGCTGGGCGGTCTGGGTGATTCCAACGAGAGGGAACTCGCGCGGCTAGAGCCACTGGTAGATAGCATCAATGAGCTTGAGCCCGAATTTGAAAAGCTCTCCGACGGCGAGCTGCGTGCTAAGACCGATGAGTTCAAGGCTCGACTTCAAAAAGGCGGCTCTCCTGACGAGCTTCTCCCTGAAGCTTTTGCCGCCGTTCGCCAGGCAGCCAAGCGGACTATCGGCCAGCGCCACTTTGATGTGCAACTGGTGGGGGGCATTATCCTTCATCAGGGCAAAATCGCCGAGATGAAAACCGGCGAGGGCAAGACGCTGGTGGCCACCCTCCCCCTTTACCTGAATTCCCTCAGCGGCCAGGGCTGCCACCTGGTTACGGTTAATGACTACCTGGCGCGGCGAGACCCCTACTGGATGGGACCAATCTACCGCGCCCTGGGGGTAAGCGTCGCCAGTATCTACCCCATGCAGTCTCCCGATGAGCATTCCCCCTCCCGCCTCTATGACCCCGACTATGATTCAGGTAAGGAGAACGACCGCTGGCGCCATTTCCGGCCTATCTCCCGCCGTGAGGCCTATAAAGCGGATATCACCTACGGCGCCAGCAGCGAGTTCGGCTTTGACTATCTGCGGGATA
>CAZQXA010000002.1:0-31671 GCA_964597155.1 uncultured Dehalococcoidales bacterium | reverse complement strand
CACCTCAGCGATGTTCTTGCCCTTGAACCTGATTTCCAGAGCCTCGCGGTTATAGCGCTGCCCCTGGCAAACCTCGCAGGCAACGGTGACATCGGGCAGGAACTGCATCTCAATCTGAATAAAGCCCTCTCCCCCACAGGCTTCACAGCGCCCGCCCTTGACATTAAAGGAGAATCGGCCCGGGGCATAGCCCCTCATCCTGGCTTCAGGAGCGGTGGCAAAAAGCTCGCGGATTGGGGTAAAGGTGCCGGTATAGGTTGCCGGGTTGCTGCGGGGGGTACGCCCGATAGGCGACTGGTCAATATTGACCACCTTATCAATATGCTCCACGCCAATAATTTGGTCACAGTCCCCTGCCCTCTCCCGCGAGTGATAGAAAAGCTGTGCCAGCTTTTTATAGAGGATATCGTCAATGAGGGTACTCTTGCCTGAGCCGGAAACCCCGGTGATACCGACGAACTTGCCCAGGGGGATATGGACTTCTATATCTTTGAGGTTGTTCTGCCTCGCCCCTTTGATGACAAGCTCCTCACCATTGCCGGGGCGGCGCTTGGCGGGCAAGGGAATCTGTTTAGCCCCGCTTAGGTACTGGCCGGTTATTGACTGGGGGCACTTCATAATATCAGCCAGCTTGCCGGTGGTTACAATATACCCGCCGTGTTCGCCGGCTCCGGGTCCCATATCAATAATGTGGTCAGCCGCCCTCATCATGGCTTCGTCATGCTCCACCACCAGTATGGTATTACCCAGGTCTCGTAGGCGCTTCAAGGTCTCAATCAAACGAAAGTCATCGGCAGGGTGCAGGCCTATCGTCGGCTCGTCACAGATATAAAGCACCCCCATAAGCCCGCTGCCAATCTGGGTGGCCAGCCGGATGCGCTGTGCCTCGCCACCAGCTAGTGTTGCTGAGGGGCGGTCAAGGGTAAGATAGTCCAGGCCAACGTCCCTCAAAAAGCCCAGGCGGGCTTGAATTTCCTTGATAATCTGGTGGGCTATCGTCTGCTCCCGTCTACTTAAGGCCGCCTTTTTGCCGTCAGTGCCAAGAGCCGTCACCCAATCCAGTGCCTGGGTCACCGACATTGAGCTGACCTCAGCAATGTTTTTACCAACGACGGTCACCGCCAGAGACTCCGGCTTCAAGCGCTTGCCCTCACAGAGCGGACACAGCTTGGACACCATGTAGCGCTCGATATTGGCCCGGGATTGCTCCGACTCCGTCTCGCGGTAGAGCCTCTCCAGGTTAGGAATAATACCCTCGTAGCCGTCAGAAATGCGCACCTTCCTGCCGAAACGGTTACGGTACGAGTAGGTTTCTTTACCCTCGCCGTAGAGCAAAAGGTTGAGGTGTTCTTTGCTTAAGTTTTTAACCGGCGTATGCAGGGAAAAGCCTCCTTCCCTGGCCAGGGGTTCCACCCGCCACAGGTACCAGTTGTGGAACCGCCAGGGCCGTATCGCCCCCTCCATAACCGACAGGTTTTTGTTCAACACCAGCTCTGGGTCTATCTCAAGCTTGACCCCAAGCCCGCTGCACTCCCGGCAGGCGCCGTGAGGCGAATTAAAGCTGAATGTCCTGGGGGCAATCTCGCCCAGGCTAACCCCGCAATGCACGCAGGCGAAGTGCTCCGAGAACAAAAGCTCCTCGCCCTGAGCAACCGACACCAGCACCACCCCCGCCCCCAGCTTAATCGCCGTTTCCACCGAGTCGGCAATGCGGCTCTGGTCGCTCTGGCCGATTACCAACCTGTCCACCACCACCTCTATCGAGTGCTTCTTATACTTATCCAGCTGGAACTCCCCAGCCAGGTCGCGAGTCTCGCCGTCAACCCGGACCCGGGCGTAGCCCGCCTTGCGCAAATCGTCAAATACCGCCTGATACTCACCCTTGCGGTCTCTTATCAGCGGCGCCAGAATCAGGATGCGGCTGCCGGCGGGGAGATTCTGCACGGCATCGACAATCTGCTGCACCGTTTGCGCCGTTATCTCCCGCCCGCACTTGGGGCAGTGGGGGTGACCCACCCGGGCAAAGAGCAGCCTCAGGTAGTCATAGGTCTCGGTTACCGTGCCCACCGTGGAGCGCGGGTTTTTGCTGGGACCCTTCTGGTCAATAGAAATAGCCGGGCTCAAGCCCTCAATATAGTCAACCTCGGGCTTCTCTATCCTGCCCAGAAACTGGCGGGCGTAGGCCGATAGCGACTCCACATAGCGGCGCTGCCCCTCGGCATAAATGGTATCAAAGGCCAGCGAACTTTTCCCTGAGCCGGAGACGCCGGTGATAACCACCAGCCTATCACGGGGGATAACCACATCTATATTCTTGAGGTTATGCTCCCTAGCCCCTTTAACGACAATACTATCTAACGGCATGTTTTCTCCTGGAAATTCCCGATACTAAATTTTACCACTTAGAGCTTAAGCACAACAAGTTTCCTTAAGGTCATTTAACAACCTCACCCCCTTTATCCCCCTCTTCTTTTAAAAGGAGAGGGGGGAGGTTAATAAACAATCTTAAATCCTTGATTACACCCACGGCATCAGATATACTGCCTAATGGCTGGCTGACTAAAATGATGACATCCTCTAGCCAGGGAAGGAGGCTAGCTTTGAAAGAATTAACCATCAGTTCCGATGCCCCCGGCCAAAGACTCTTTGTCCTGGGCAATGAGGCAATAGCCAGGGGGGCTATAGAGGCTGGAGTCCAGGTAGCGGCCGCTTACCCCGGTACCCCTTCCAGCGAAATACTGGAAACTCTGGCCGGGGTAGCCAAAGAGCTTGGAATGTATGTCGAGTGGTCAACCAACGAAAAGGTAGCCTTTGAGGTCGCCCTGGCCGCCTCCATCTGCGGGGTGAGAGCCATGGCCTCGATGAAGCATGTCGGGGTGAACGTGGCCCACGACCCATTGATTACCGCCAGCTACATAGGGGCTAAGGGGGGGCTGGTGCTGGTCTCTGCCGACGACCCCTGGGCCTGGAGCTCGCAGAACGAGCAGGACAACCGCTATATCGCCCTGCAGGGCTACATACCGGTCCTGGAGCCCTCCTCAGCCCAGGAAGCCAAAGATATGATGGTTAGCGCCTTTGCCCTATCCGAGGAGTTTAAACACCTCTTTATGTTTAGGTCGGTAACCAGGATAAGCCATGCCCGGGGCGATATTGTCCTGGGCAAGATAGCTAAGGAAAGGAGAAAGGGACAATTTGTCAAAGACCGCACCTGGCTGGTCTATACCCCGCGCGAGGCCAGAATAAACAAACCATTAATGCTGGAAAGGTTCGAGAAAATAAAGAAAAGGGTGAACACGCTGCCCTATAATCAGCTAAAGCTGGCTAGCGGCGCCAGGCTGGGCATAGTTGCCTGCGGCTTATCTTACAGCTACACCCTGGAGGCTTTAAAGTGGCTGGGGATTGAGGACAGGGTCTCGGTACTGAAGATTGGCACCCCCCACCCCCTCCCCGAAGAACTGGTAGTAAAACTGCTAAAATCAGTAAAAGAGATACTGGTAGTAGAGGAGCTTGACCCCTTTGTTGAGCTCCATGTCAAAGCCATCGCCGGGGGAGATAATATCCCGGTCAAAATCCACGGCAAAGACCTGCTGCCTCGAATCGGAGAGCTATCCACCAGAAAGGTCACCGAGGCTATCGCCCACCTCACCAAATCAAAGCCCCCGGTGGACTTTGCTCGGCTGGACAAGTTGGAGCAGGAGACGGCTCCTCTCTTGCCCTGGAGGCCGCCCGCCCTGTGTCCCGGTTGCTCACACCGCGCCTCCCATTACGCCATCAGGGTAGCCTCAAAAAGGGTAGCCAGAGACTACGGCCAAGACATAGAGCCTATCTACCCCAGCGACATCGGCTGCTATAATCTGGCCTATAACCCACCGCAAGAAGCAGCCGATACCACCATCTGCATGGGGGGCAGCTTCGGCATTGCCAATGGCTTAGCCCATGTAATAGATGCGCCAATAGTAGCCCACCTGGGTGATTCCACCTTCTTTCACGCCGGGATACCACCGCTGATAAACGCCGTCTATAACAAGGCCAACATAACCATGGTGATAATGGATAACTCAGCCACCGCCATGACCGGCTTCCAGCCTCACCCCGGCACCGGCTATACGGCTATGGGGGATAAAGCCGTCCAGCTAAAGCCGGAGGATATAGCCAAAGCTTGCGGTGTAGAATTCGTCGAGGTTGTCGACCCCTTTGACCTTAAGAAAGCCATCGAAACCATGGAGAAGGCGATAAGGTTCCCAGGGCCAGCCGTGGTCGTCTCCAGAAGGCTCTGCGCCATGATTGAGCAGAGGGAGAAGAGAAAAAGGAAGGAAAGGGTTATCCCCTGCCACATAGACCGGGAAAAGTGCAGCCTAAAGTGCAACGCCTGCATCGAGCTTCTGGGTTGCCCGGCGATAATAAAAGAGGACGGCAGGACGGTAATTGATAGCTCGCTATGCACCGGCTGCGGAATCTGCGCCCAGATCTGCCCCTATAAAGCCATAATAGAGGAGAAGCCATGAGTCAAGAATTCAATGTGCTAATTAACGGCGTCGGCGGGCAGGGGGTAATTCTGATGTCGGAGCTTCTGGGGAAGTCAGCGGTTAAAGAGGGACTCAAGGTCAGAGGCTCGGAGATACTGGGCATGGCGGTGAGGGGTGGCTCGGTAACCAGCGTCATCAGAATCGGCGAAGATGTCTATGGCCCCCTCATCCCCACGGGAAAATGCAGTGTTCTGGTGGGCATGGAGCCCTCGGAGGCGCTACGAGGTATTAGCTGCCTATCCAAGTCCAGCCTGGTCATTCTCAACACGGCGGCAACCGTCCCCTTCACCGTTCTTTTGGGGCAAAGTGTCTACCCCACTCTGGAGGAAACCCTGGAAAAGCTGGGGAAGGCTTCGGGCAGGATAGTCAAGCTGGATGCCACTCAAATCGCTCAAGAGGCAGGCAGCCGGCTAGCGGCCAACATAGTGATGCTGGGGGCACTCTTCGCCAGCGCCCTCCCCATAAAAATAGCTACCATAAAAGAAACTATCCAAGAGCGTTTCCCGGCTAATGCGGCTCCGGGCAATATCAAAGCCTTTGACCTGGGCTATGAGGCCTGCCGAAAGTCTCTTAAGTAGGAGCTACTTCAGCAGCTCCATAATGTGCATTACCTTCACCGGCAGCTTGTTGCGCAGCAAGCTGTCAATCAACTGAATCTCACAGCCGGGGCAGCTGCTGACGACAATGTCAGCCCCGGTGGACTTAATCGCCTCTACTTTCTTATCGGCAATAGCCTTCGACAAATCGTAGTAATACAGGCTGAATGCCCCAGCCATGCCGCAGCACCTATCGGCGTTGGGCATCTCCACATATTCCACCCCGGGTATCGACTGTATAATCTGCCGGGGCTGGGTGGTTATCCCCAGATGCCGACTAAGATGACAGGGGTCGTGCCAGGTAACCTTTTTACCCTTAGCTTTAGCCGAGGGCTTATAAGCCGAAGGCGGCAGTTTCAGCACATCAACCAGGAACTCAGATATATCCTTTACCTTGCCGGCAAACTTGGTGTAAGCCTCTTTCCTTTGCGGGGTATCGGCCAGAAACTTGCCGTAGTCTTTAAGCGCCGAGGTGCAGGTGGCGCAGTCGGAGATAACATAGTCCAGAGCCTCAAAAGCCTTAACATTGGCATCAGCCATTTTTCTCCCGGTTTCAAAGTCGCCCGCCCCCAGAAAGACCGGCGCCCCGCAGCAGCCCTGCTCCCTGGGCAAGACCACCTCCACCCCGTTCCGGTTAAGGAAATCGATTATATGCTTACCCAAGTGGGGCAGGACAAAGTCGGTCATGCAGCCACTGAAATAGCCCACCCTCATCTTGGTCTCAAACCCGGCCGGCGGCTTATTCACCACCGGCAGCATCTGCCTTAAAAAGCGGGGGGCAATCTGAGGTATATGCCGGCCCTTACCCAGAGCCGAGAGGAACAGGGACAGGTGCCTGATGCTGCCCTCGGTCTTGGGCAGAAAAATCCCCTGGAACCAGGAGGCAAAGCGGACTACCCGGCCGAAAAGGGTACGCCGGGGCAAAAGCCAGCGGTAGACGATATTATAGGGAAACTTTAAGCCCCGCGCCTTAACTGCGTCTGCCCTGGCGGCAACGATGACATTGGGAATGTTAGCCTTAGCCGGGCAGTTGGCGGTGCAAGCCATACACAGGGTGCAATCATTAAGCCGTTCGGCATACTCTCTGGTATAGTCCAGCTCGCCGGCTAGCAGCCCCCTTATCATCATGTTCTTGCCGCGGGCAACCGAAGGCTCTACCCGCTCCTCCTGATACACCGGGCACCAGAAGGTGCAGAAGCCGCACTTCATGCACTGGCTCAGGTCAGCCTCGAACCTCTTTATCTGCTCATAGCGCTCTTGGCTGGTTTTGGCCATATCACACCCTTTCCTCTTCCCATATTTTGCCCGGGTTGAGGATATGGTTGGGGTCCAATATCGCCTTTATCTTTATCATCAGGTTAAGGGCTACCGGGTCCATAGCCCTTTTAAGAAAGCGCTGCTTCTCCAGCCCGATGCCGTGTTCCCCAGAGAGCACACCGCCCAGGGAAAGGGCGGCTTCAAATATCTCCTCCATCGCATCTTGAGCCCTGGCAAACTCCTTCTTGTTCCTGACATCAGTGAATATAGAGGGGTGGAGATTGCCATCGCCGGCATGGCCCAGATAGCTGATGAAGAAACCGCTCCTCTTTGATATCTCCTCCAGCTTTTTGATAAACTCAGCCAGCTTATCCCGGGGCACAGCCACGTCCTCAGCCAGGACGGTGTGGGCGGCACCAAAGGTAGCGGCAAAGCCGGCGCTCCTCATCTTCCAGTACCTGGCGGCTTCATTAGCGTTCTTGGCTACCTTAATCTCCTTAGCCCCGCTCTGCTTCAGGATATCAACAATCTGCTTGGACTCTGCCTCCACCGCCGCCGGCGAGCCGTCAGCCTGAAGCAGTAGCAACGCCTTGGCCTCCACCGGCAGGCCCATAGGGGTCATTTCCTCAATCCGCCGCAGGACAAAGTTATCGACAAACTCAATCTTGGCCGGCACCACCCCGCTGGCCATAATATTTGATACCGCCTGCCCACCGGCGGCCATATCGTCAAAGACAGCCATCATCGTCTTGTTAGCCGGCGGCATTGGTATCAGTCTCAGTGTTATCCTGGTGATTACCCCCAGCGTCCCCTCGGAGCCGGTAAAAAGCATCGCCAGCTCGTAGCCGGTGCGGTTTTTCACCGTCACCCCGCCCAGCTTCATAACGTAGCCGTTGGCTAAGACCACCTCCAGCCCCAGAACATACTGCTTGGTTACCCCGTACTTTACGCAGTAGGGACCGCCGGCATTCTCGGCTATAGTGCCGCCTACGGTGCAGCCCAGGAAGCTCTGGGGGTCGGGGGGATAGAACAGCCCCTGCTTAGCCAAAGCCATATTGAAGTCCTGAAGGACAACGCCGGGCTCAACCGTGGCCGTCAGGTTGGTCTTGTTTATATCCAGGATTTTGTTCATCCTGGTGGTGCAGAGGACAATGCCGCCCTTTATCGGGATGGAGCCGCCGCTGACATTGGTGCCGGCGCCTCTGGGGGTAACCGGAACCTTGTTTTCATTAGCCAGCTTCAGAATCTTAGAAACCTGCTCGGTGGTCTTGGGCAGCACCACTACTTCGGGCATATGCGCCCAGGTAGTGGTGCCGTCATAGGAATAGGCATTAAGGTCTTCTTTGGCGGTTAGGACGGCGTCCTTACCTACAATCCTGCGCAGTTGTGATATAACCTTCTTCTCCAACATTTCAGCCCCCTTAAAATTAGTGGCTAGCTTTAATTTTAGCCGCTTTCTCCTCGGCTATCAAAGCCGCCCCCAGGGCAGCCACAATCTGCGGCTCCTCGGGAAGTAAGAGTTTACAGCCTAATCTCTCCTCTATGCTCTTCACCAGCCCGATATCCTTGGCACCGCCACCAACCACAGCGCAATCAGGTGAAAGTCCCAGCCTCTCCACCATGGTCTGGATTTTGGCGGCTAGAGTCCGATGAAGACCAGCCAGGATATCTTCCTTTTTAGCGCCCTCGGCGATGCGGGATACCGCCTCTGATTCGGCGAATACGGCGCAGCCGGTATTGAAGTCGACCCGGTTTTTAGACTTCAGGGACAGCTCGCCGATGTCTTCCAGGTTAATCTGCAGCACCTTAGCAATAACCTGTAGGAAACGCCCGCTGCCGGCGGCGCATTTCTCACTCAGCAGGAAGGCAGTAGCCTTCCCCCTCTCGTCTACCTTAAACACCCTGGTAAACTGCCCGCCGATATCAATCACCGTTCGGGCGGAGGGAAATAGATAGGATACCCCTCTGCCCTGACAGGATATATCGGTAACCACCTGATCAGAAAAGGAGACATTGACGGCACCATAACCGGTGGCTACCGTAAAAGCCAGGTCCTTTAAGGATAGCTTGGCTTTAAGCAGGGCTTTTTCGGCTACTTCTTTGGCCGTGAGCTTATAATCCCCTCCTGAGGGCATTATGTGGTAGGAGATAATCTGGCTTTTTGCCATTACCACCGCTTTGGAAAAAGCGGAGCCGATATCAATGCCGATAACATAGACCATGACTATTCTAAAACCCCTCCCCTTCGAAACCTTTGTCTTTCTTCCCACCCTGCCCACCCTAGAGGGGCTTCACTCCTCTCACAACGCCTCTAAGGGTGATGGGTGGGAAAAGCTCTAAAATGTATTTGGTTATTCGCCATTATTATGTAAAGAATGACGCCTCGGTTAAGCGGCGCTCAGCCCTGACCAGGGGAGTCCCCTTTTCCTCTGCCTCTCTGACGATATCCTGGCCCAGCAGGGCGGCGCCTATGGCACCGGTGAGCAAAGGCTCAGGGGGCACCAAAACCGGGTAGCCCAGCTTGGCTTCTAAAGCCTTGACCAGGCCGATATTCTTAGCCCCACCACCGGTCAGTGCCACCTCCCTCTCTATCTTCAAGCGCCCCACCATACTGTATATCCTGGCGGCAATAGCCTCATGCAGACCAGCGATAACATCAGGTAATGCCACCCCCTCCGCCAGCTTAGCCACCACCTCCTGGGTGGCAAACACGGTGCAGGTATTAGCTATCCTCACCCTATTCTTGGCCGAAAGGGCAAGCCTGCCCATATCCTCCAGCTTGACGCCAAGCCCCTCAGCCGTCACCTCCAGGAAGCGGCCGGTACCGGCGGCACATTTATCATTCATGACAAAGTCCACCGCCCGACCATCCTTAAGCCTGATTCCCTTGCTGTCCTGGCCGCCAATATCAATCACCGTTCTGGCAGAGGGCAGGAAGTAAGCCACCCCCCGGGCATGACAGGAGATCTCGGTTATCTGCTTATCGGCAAAGGGGACATTGATTCGTCCGTAGCCAGTAGCCACCACATAGGTTATGTCACCAAAGGGCAGGTTTGCCTTGGCCAGCGCCTCTTCCATTACCCGATTCGCCAGCTTCCGGTGCTCAGGGTCAGTAGCGCTCACCACCGAGGCAAGCACTGCCTGGTTCATAATCACCACCTTGGTCATGGTGGAACCAATGTCAACCCCGGCGAAATGCTGGCCCTTCACCGGTTCTTAACCGCCTCCAGGGTATCAATAAAGGCGTCTATCCTGGCCCTGGTGTCAGCCTCGTTATAGGAACTAATATCGACAATATCGCTCTCCAGTATTAGCGAGGGGATATCCTTATAAACCTTCTTGAGCAGATTCAGCTGCCAGATTAAGCCGACATGCCAGGAACGGCAGGAAAATGCTTCGTGCATAACTATGCCGTCTATCTTGTAGTCTTCAATATACTTAATCAGCCGCTCAACCGCGGGATGAGAGCCGGGGCGTTTTCTCGCCTTATCATACCAGTAGGTCCAGAACTTAACCCATCTCCAGGCGATATGCTCCAGGGGGTCGGTAACCTTGCTTAAATCGATATCAAAATTATAGACCGCCTCTATCATCCGATAGGTGACCTCCACAGGAAATACCGCCCCTTTGCTGTTGAAGTAGTTAAAGTCGGCGAGGGCAAACCAGGCAGGCAGTCCCCCACCCCAGAGAAGCCGGTACTTCTCGTCGGGAACCTCACCCTCCTTGTTGGCTATCTTGTGCTTCAGCTCTTCATTTAACTCTTTAAAAAAGTCATAGGCTTGCTGGGTTGCCATCATAAAGACGATGGGCACCATAGTATTCATGGCATCTCCAGTACCCATTGGACTGGGCACCGCCCGACGCAATTCATAGGTCTCCCAGGCCAGGTTCCAGGTACGGTCGGTAAGGTTAACCAGCTCAGCGAGTCGCCCCCAGTCCATCTTCTTGCCGGTATGCTTTTCCAGAAACTGAATCAGCCCTTTTAGCTCGGCAACTATATATTTCACGTAGTAGTCCTGGACCTCACGGTAGTCGTAATCGTCCTCATAGGCAGGCCAGGGAAGACCGACATCATAGACGGGGACATCGGGCATATAGTGCTGGGCTGCCTGATACCACTTATTCCTCGGGTCACAGAGTATTTGACCACTGCCTAACATCACGTCCGGTTTCACCTGCCCTCCCCAAGGGGAATCAGGGGGCATCTCGCCCAGCTCGGCACGCCAGGCGTCAAAGCCCAGACCGCACAGGGCATAGGTGCAGAGGGAGCGGGAAAAGTTTTCCGCTTCCGCCCTCTCCAGGAAGCGCTGGGCATCGCGCTTAGCCCCGCATATGCCAGCGTAGGCCTCTGTCCACATTGGCACTATGTCCATCGCCCTGATGATTTCATCGTAACAGCAGCAGATAAAAGTGTAGGCTACCTTTTTCCCCTCTGCCTTCGCCTGGGCTACACCCTGTATGTTTACCTTTTGCATGGGGCCAATTTTGGCTGCCGCCTCGGTAGCTGTTCTTCTCTTTTCCGGTTTTTTCTCCTCAGTCATGTTTATTCTCCTTACATCTTTAGCTATTTTCTAGCCCAGCAGTTCCAGGAAAGCCTGGATTCTGGTCCTAAGCCGTCCAATGGTGGACATGGAATACTCGTCCTCAAGGTAGAGCACCGGCGTGCCCTTAGCCTCAATATAGCTTTTTATCTGGGGTACCTCAAAGCCAAAGGGGTCGCAATACTTGTAGATATAAAGCACCACGCCATCAACCTTAAAATCATCAATCATCCGGCGCATATGGCCAAACCTGTCCTCCAGGTATTCCTCATAGTTTCCCTTCATTTCACGATAAGTCCGGCCACACTTCACCTTTCTCAAGTATCTTTCGGCGATGCCTACCAGCGGGTCAGGAGTGGCGTCTACAAAAGAAAGGAACTCCCTGGCACCGGGGCACAGGTCATCAGCCACCACCCAGGCTCCGCTGTCCTCAATCAGCTTGATAAAGGCAATACTGTCCACCTGAGCGCCAACCACCATTATCCTAGCCTGTTTGGGGGTGGGAAGACCCCCCCTCTGCTTGACCTCATCAATAACATCGCCCAGCATCTGGGTAGACTCTTCCGGGGGGATACTTATGGCGGCTATCAATACCCTGGCCACCTCTGTGCCTGAGATTAGGGGCGGAGAAGTCTTCCGTAGTTCATACAGCTCCCTCACCCTAGCCCGGAGCCGATTATGGAGCTCAACTGCTTTTTCTAGCTCCTGGTCAGAAATTTCTTTGCCGGCAAAGCGGCCCAGGCTGGTTCGGAAGGTATTCAGCACCTCCCGGTAGAAGTCCAAAGACGGGTCATCGGTGGTATGGGGCATATTGATAAAATGGGAGTAGGGAAGGTTGAGGGTATATTTCCAGACATCGTAGGTCCGGCAGATACTGTCACAGGCGTGAGGGATAACTATACCCTCCAGAAAATCATATTTACCCTTTAGTGCCATATCAAAGCAGCTACGAACCAGGGGGCAGACAATGGTCTCCATCTCGGTATCAGCCTTGGTAATCGGCTCGTTGACGTCACCCTTTATCCTAAAAGGGATAAAGCCAGCGGCAGTTATAATCTCCAAAGGAACAAAGGCGCATAAATAGCCAAGTATTCTCTCACCCTGCCCTTTTAGCTCTCTGGCCCTTAAGCCGTAATCCCGATAATACCTTTCCGCCGCCGCCAGCCCCTTACCAGCACCCTCTTGTGGCATAATGTCACCCCTTTCTTTCTAGCCTACCTACACTTTAAGGTATTACCTCCTCATTTTTCAACTGGGTGATATCATCCCAGGTATAACCCATCTCTAGTAATATCTCCTCGGTGTGCTGACCAAGCTCGGGGGCTTCCCTCCTTACCGAGGCTGGGGTCTGGCTGAAATCCCAGGGGAAGCCAACCACCTTTGTCCTGCCCCAAACCGGATGGTCAAACCAGGTAACATAGTCATTGGCTAGAACCTGGGGGTCATCAATTACCTCGGTAGGCGCCTGGATGGGGCTATAAATCAGGCCCTCCCGCTTAAAAATCTCGAACCACTGGTCTCTGGTCTCGGTGGCAAACTTCTTATCCATAATAGCTATCAGCTCTCTGGCATTTTCGCCCCTGGCTTCTATACTATTGAACCTGGGGTCGTTCGCAAGCTCAGGTATACCCAGAGCCCGGCAGGCATTAGGCCAATACCGGTCGGGCTGAAGATGAGCCAGGATAAACCACTTGCCATCTTTAGCTTTATAGTGGTTATAGATGGGGTTACCCGCCTGAGTTCTAATCTCCCGGGGAAACTCCTGGCCCAGAATAGCCGGGGCAGATAAGACCAGGCTCTCCATGCAAACCAGGCTGCCCAGCAGAGAGGTATCCACCAGTTGCCCCTTGCCCGTCTTCTCCCGGGCATAGAGGGCAGTGCATATCGCCCAGGCACAGACCATACCCCCCAACTCATCGCCAAGCCCGGGCAGGACCTGGGATGGGGGGCTGCCTCTCTCACCGCTGGACATCATAAATCCCGCCCGACCGATGCCGGTATAGTCAAAGGAAAGCTGGTTGGCATCGGGGCCCCTTCTCCCCCAGCCCGAAGCATGGGCATAGATAAGCCGCGGATTCCTCTCCAGCAGCACCTCAGGGCCAATGCCCATCTTCTGAGGGGCTTCTATACTCATGTTAGTCATAAAGACGTCAGCCCTATCAATCAGCTTCAAAAATAGCTCCATTCCCCTCTTTTGCTTTAAATTAATAACCATGCCCCTCTTATTACGGTTATGCTGCTCGAAGTAGTAATTCCGCCCCTTCAAGCCGACCATAGTCCCGATGATTCTCATAAACCCCCGCCCCGGGTCTCCAGTCAGGGGTTCCACCTTGATGACATCAGCCCCCAAATCCCCCAGCTTTGTCCCGCAAACAGGCCCCTGCTGAAACATGGTTATTTCCACCACCCTAACTCCGTCTAAAGGTCCAGCCATCTTACTTTTCCCTTTCTAGCTCTATTACCCTTATATAAATAAAATTCCCTCCGCTTGGGAGGGTAACTTTAAAATCTTTTAACCTAATTTTTGGCTATATTTTTAGATTTTCACAATATTATCCCCCCAAGCGCACCTGGTGCGCCCGCTAAATATGAAGTTCGTATAATATAAACCTGGGGAGACAATATTTTCCATCATTTATATATCCCGGTTTCTTCTAGAAGACTTTATCATAAGAGAGATAGTTTGTCAAGATTAAGACCCCATCCCCCTTTATCCCCCTTCCCCTTGAGGGGAAGGGGGAAGTAGTTTTAAGAGGGGGAGCTTCGCCCCCCTCTTTTTTATTCCTCCCCCTCTCCTTGGCAAGGAGAGGGGGAAACAGGGGGTGAGGTTACTATATAAAATTCGGGTTCCCTGAAAAAATCAAGGACTTTTTAGGGCGAAAGGAGGATGAGGTTAATAAACAATCTCAGTTCATTGACACCCAGCAGGCGGCGCGGTAATATAGCCAGAAGATGCTAGCCAAAGTAATAACCTGTGCCATAGTCGGGCTGGAAGGGGCTATTGTTGAGGTTGAGGTAGATATTTCCCCGGGTTTACCCTCCTTTATCATCGTTGGCTTACCCGATACCGCCGTCCAGGAAGCCAAAGAGAGGGTGCGGGCGGCGATAAGAAACTCGGGCTGTGCCTTCCCCCTAAAGCGCATCGTGGTCAATCTGGCTCCGGCCCACCTCAAGAAAGCCGGCCCGGCTTATGATTTACCCATTGCCGCCGGCATTCTCCTCAGCTCGGGGCAGGTATCAGCCGATGTCTCTAAAAGCATCCTCCTTGGCGAGCTTTCCCTGGATGGCAGCCTGCGCCATACCAACGGCATCCTGCCCATGGTCGCCTTAGCCCACCAGGAAAAGATAGTCACCATCATCGTGCCTGACATCGATGCCAGGGAGGCTTCTTTGATTGAAGGCACCGAAATCATCCCCTTTAAATCACTGGCCCAGCTGGTCAGCTACTTCCGGGGGGAGATACCAGCCCCGGAATATAAGACAGAGCCAGCGGAGGAGTATACCCCAACCACTATACTCACTACCGACCTCGCCTACGTTAAAGGGCAGGAGCATGTCAAGCGAGCTCTGGAGGTGGCGGCCGCTGGCGGGCATAATGTGGTGATGATGGGGCCGCCAGGCAGCGGCAAAACACTGCTGGCGCGCTCCCTGCCCTCATTACTGCCGCCGATGACTACCAAGGAAGCCTTGGAGGTTACCAAGATATACAGTGTCAGCGGCTTGTTACCGGAGAATACCCCCCTCATCAGACAGCGCCCTTTCCGCTCCCCTCACTACACCATTTCTAATGCTGGGCTGGTGGGGGGTGGGCACTGGCCCAGGCCGGGTGAAATAAGCTTGAGCCACCGGGGGGTGCTTTTTCTGGACGAGCTCCCTGAATTCGGGCATGCTGTGCTTGAGGTATTGCGCCAGCCCCTGGAAGACAGGGTAATCACCATCAGCCGTGCTATGGGCAGTGTCACCTTCCCGGCTAACTTTATGCTGGTGGGCGCAATGAACCCCTGCCCCTGCGGCTACTATGGCGACCCCTTCCGCCAGTGCACCTGCTCCCCGGGCTTAGTCGCCCGCTATCAGAAGCGGGTCAGCGGCCCGTTTATTGACCGCGTAGACATCTTTATTGAGGTGCCGCACATTGACTACGAAAAGCTGGCTGACGACAGGCTGGGAGAAAAGTCGGATAAGGTTCAAGCCAGGGTTGAAGCCGCCCGCTCAATCCAGCGCCAGCGCTTTGAGGGGACGACACTTGCCTGTAACGCCGAGATGACGCCCACCGAGGTGAGGGAGTTCTGCCCGGCAGAGGAATCAGCCCAGAGCCTGCTCAAGGCAGCCATGAAGCAGCTTTATCTTTCCGCCCGCGCCTTCCACCGCATCCTCAAAATAGGTCGCACCATCGCCGACCTGGAGGGTACCGATATCATAAAAGCCCAACACATCGCCGAAGCCATTCAGTACCGGCCCCGAAGTCTGGTATAATTTTAGCGGGATAAATGAAAAAAGGAGGCATCAACTTGCAAGCAGTGGAATGGTTGGGACTTATCGGGGGAGCCATTGGCACCATCGGCTTTATACCCCAGATCATTAGAGTCTTTCAGCTTAAGAGCGCCCACGAGATAAGCCTGCCCTGGTGCATCTCTTTCTTAATCGGGATTAGCTGCTGGCTCAGCTATGGCATTATTCTCCAGTTAACCTCGATAATCCTGTGGAACTCAATTTCCATCGTTCTTAGCACTGCCCTGTTGTATGCCAAGCTAAAATACGGAAGATAAGCCCACCCGTAGACAACAAAGTATATTCGGAGTAGAATCAAAGAAAATATAAAAAGGAGGGAGACAATGAAGAATAAGGGACTGGTTATGCTCGCTTTAGTTGCCATCTTGCTTTTAGCCAACATTACCTCTGGGTGCGGCCTATTGGGCCCTGGTGTTACCAAGCCCTCTGTTGGTTACGTCCCCCAAGACTGGTATCTAAGCGCTGAGGAACCCTACGGCACCTACCAAGAAGATGATGGCACGGAATGGGGGGTTATTGTATATACCGATGAAGTGGACTTGGATTCTGTGCAGATATACTACGGCGATATCCCCCCGGGGTTAGAAGACAATGAGAATAATAGTAGCGCCTTAATAGCTTACGCGGTTGAGTGTTCGGCTACCTTTTACCCAGAAGAGACCGGCACCATGACCGTAGTTGGCCAATTAGCTGGTTATACCAAGACCTATGACGCTGAAAATAATTGGATTTACATGGAGATAGTATTCGTCAAGGGCTCTACCTGCATAGACATCTTTACTCTGTTTGATGCCACCGCCGCCGATGAAGCACAGGCAATGTCAGTAATAAACAGCATTGACCTCTAGGCCGGCCAGCACCCACCAGATAAGTGGAGGCGGGTAATTATTTCCGCCTCCACCCCGTTTCCTTGACGAAACAAAAAGCGACGAATGCCAGAAGCCCGAAAGCCGCCCAGAAAATAAAAGGTAGCCCTTGATTAATATCGGCCAGGCTGTTGCCCAGGGGAGGAGAGGCAAGCGAGCCTACATTCAAAATAGTTTGCGTCAGTCCCATGGCAGTCCCGGCATATACCACCCCAATTCCCGCGGTCTCGGTGCTCATAGTAAAACTGATGGCAAAAAACCCGTCACGAGACAAGCCTACAATTATCATCAGCACCCAAACCATAGCGTTATCAGCCACCGACAGCAGAGCTATTCCCACAACGGCAATTAACAGTACTGGAAAAAGTACCACTTTCCTCAAACCAAGCTTGTTAGCTAACAAAGCCAGCGGGATAGCTCCCAGAGTACTGAGGGCATTGAAGGTAGCTACCGTTCCGTCAGCACTGGCTCCCGTCCAGCCCATATCACGAAGATAGGTAGGCAGGTAACCGATCATTCCTTGAATACAGGCCGCATAACCCAAAAGAGTCAAACCGAGAAACCAGATATTTTTGATAGGAAATACACGCGCTATCGCCTGGCGCAGTGGCACTCTGGTCTCCAGACCGGCCGTGTCAATCTGTTCCGGCTCCCTCACCGTGAGAAGCCACAACAGGCTAAATATGACCGATATGCCCCCGTACAGGAAGAGAACGTTTTCCCAGCCACCAAGTAATGGTGATAATATGGTGGCACTAATCATTGCCCCTACGGTAAAGCCTAATGCGGCACCGGCTGAGACAATGCCATTGGCGACCACAAGCATTCTTCCCGAGAACCAGGTGGCAGTGGTCTTAAACATACTGGCTGGTATAATCCAGATGGCGAGACCAAAAAAGAAGGTGGTTAATGCCAGGCTGGTTAAGTCCCCGGAGGTGCCCCTCAAGGCGCCAATCATTCCCCCCAGGAGACAGGCAATGATCATTACGCGCCTCGCCCCATAGCGGTCAGCCAGCAAGCCGCCAACGAAGACGATAACCAAACCAGACAAGGCAGGTATGCCCCAGATTATACCTAATTCCACCAGGCTTAAGCCGAGGTCCCCTGATATCTCCTTGAAGAGGACCGTCATGCAAATCTGAGGCATGGCAACAGCAAAGGTGAAGGTCAGTGCCGTCAGAATAAGCACATACCACCTGTAATTTGACCGGCTGCTTTTAGTATTAACCATGCTCTGCTGCTTTTAAAAAAGGCTTTTTAAAAGTCGAGGACTTCCAGGCTGTAGCTAGCTACAATGGGGGTATAAGCGGCGGGCAGGTGTGGAATAACACAAAACCCGCCGTTTTTTTGCCTAAGTAAGAAGGCTATAAGATAACCCCAGGCTTACTTAACCTCGACGGTAGCGCCAGCGGCTTCCAGCTTCTGTTTTGCCGCCGTTGCCTCCTCCCGGCTAACCCCCTCTTTTACCGTCTGAGGGGCGCTCTCGACAAAGTCCTTGGCTTCCTTCAAGCCCAGGGGAGTTAGCTCCCTCACCGCCCGGATAACACTAATCTTGTTAGCCCCTACTTCCTTGAGAATAACGCTGAAATCTGTTTTCTCTTCAGCCGCCGGAGCCGCCGCTGCCCCAGCCATTGCCGCCGTCGCCGCCACCGGGGCTGTGGCAATGACGCCAAACTCATCCTGCAGCGCCTTGACCAGCTCCGATAGCTCAAGCACAGTCATCTTTTTTATGCTTGATATTATGTCATCAACGGCTTTGGACCTCTTCACCTCCGCCTTAGGAGCTGGCTTCTTCGCCTCAGCCTTGGCTTTGGGTTCTCTAACCTCAGGCTTGGTTTCGGGCTCTTTAGCCTCTGCCTTGGCTTCTGGCTCTTTGGCTCCTGCCTTAGCTTCTAGCTCCTTAGCCTTCCCTTTTTCTTGTGTCATTTTATCCTCCCTCCATTTGTTTAATCCTTGATTGTAGTGTCCCTATAATGCCCATCATAGGGGCATTAAGATAGCCAATCAGAGCCGAGATGGGACTCCCCACCCCACCCACAACCATGGCTAGCAGTATCTCCCTGGATGGTAATTTGGAAAGGGTGGTTATCTCCTCCGCAGTAAGCAGCCTCTGGGGTAAAAACCCCCCCTTGATACTCATGCCCACCTTGGAGCCCTCGATGTAGGCGGCCAGAACCTTGGCCGGCTCGGTAATATCGCCGTAGCCAAAAGCAATAGCCACCGGGCCCTCAAATAAGACAGCGAGCTCCTCCTTGCCCGCCCTCTGGGCAGCAAAGCGGGCCAGGGTATTCTTCACCACCCGGTACTCAACACCCGCCTCCCTCAAGCGGCGGCGCAGGTCGGTCATCTCGGCAGCCGATAGCCCCCGGTAATCAGTTAGGACGCCAATGTTACACCGGGAAAAGACGTCCTGCAGGCTATCAATAATCAGCGCCTTCTTTTCTTTTGCCTTCATTCTTTATCACCCCCTAAAAAATAAGCCCTTGCGCCTGCCGCACAAGGACTTATCGTCTTTAAGTTCTTGCTTCCTCGGCAGGCAGTTTTTTAAGCCCTCTAACGGCGCCCGCTTTCTCCGGAAACCATATTTCCCTTATATTTTACCTCTTTACCGGCTCAAAAGCAAAAAACACCCTTTCCGCTTCTACCATCACGCCTTTCTTCTCTATTATCATCGGAGGTATATCAAAAACAGCCAGCTTGACGGTATCACCCTCCTTAAGCTGCCCCTCCTTGCAGTTAACGACTCGGGAGATAAGCTTGCGCCCTTCGCCCAGGTCAATGAGGGCGTGAATCAAGGGCGTCTCAAAGCCCAGGGGCACTCCCGCCACTTCCTCGGTAAAGCGCAGCACCTTCCCTTGAGTGGGCAGGTCCACCCACTCCAGGTCATCGGAATTACACTTAGGGCAGACGACCCGGGGCGGGAAAGGCACACTGCCGCACTTCTTGCACTTGGTGGTGGTAAACCTCTTCTGCCTGAGGTTTTCATAGAAGGGGTGAATCCGGTTAAACTCCTTAGCCTCCAAGGGATAAGGGTCCATGGTTGATGGGTATAAACCTTCTAAAATTGGAACTCCCAGTACTGACATAGCTCCCCCCTTATGAAGATTT
The DNA here is from genome assembly GCA_964597155.1 of uncultured Dehalococcoidales bacterium. Classification (GTDB taxonomy): domain Bacteria; phylum Chloroflexota; class Dehalococcoidia; order Dehalococcoidales; family BS750m-G39; genus DUEC01. The sequence goes on along the minus strand of CAZQXA010000002.1, from coordinate 12,268 downwards.
TATAAATTCGCTTTAAGGTTCTCGCCCGTAAATTAGTATGGTATGCTCAACATTAAGTCCGCTTAAGTTATGGGTCAGCCCTATCTTGGCGCCTTCTACCTGGTTTATCGCCCTTCCCTGCAGCTGGTGGAGTATCTCCCGCGCCTGGCGAATGCCGGTGCCGCCGAAGGGATGGCCGCAGGAGAGAAGGCCGCCATCGGTATTTACCGGTAACTTGCCTCCCAAATCACTCTGCCCCGATTCGACAAAGTGTCCCCCCTCCCCCTTCTTGCAGAAACCCAGGTCCTCGGTCTCAATAATCTCGGAGATGGTGAAGCAGTCATGGGTCTGGGCGACATCAATATCAGCCGGGCTAACCCGCGCCCTCTCATAAGCCTTTTTGGCAGCCACTCTTAAGTGAAGCCAATCAGCCAGGTGCTCACCAGGCCAGTTCATCGACATGCTATGAAGCGCCGCCTGCGCCGTCCCCCGGATGTAAACCAGGGGCCTATCGGTAAGTTCTTTTGCCTTCCCTTCAAAAGCCAGCAAAACGGCGGCAGCGCCATCGGTGACCGGGGTGCAGTCGAAGAGACTTAAGGGGGGGGCTACGGGTCGGCCGGCCATCACCTCTTCCAGGGTAACCGCCTTCTGAAAATGCCCCTTGGGGTTATTGGCGCCGTTTCGGCGGTTCTTGACCGAGACGGCGGAAAGCTGCTCCTTGGTAGTCCCATAGCGCTTCATGTGCTCCTGAGCCGTCATGCTGAAGAAAGGAGGTGGCAGTCCTATTCCCTGGGCTCCGTCCCAGTCATGGTCTATGGAAGCCAGCTCGCTGAAATAGGTCTCCCAGCGCTGCGGCGTATAGAGCTTCTCACCACCGGCTACCATCACAATATCAGCCAGCCCCGCCTTTATCAGCCCCGCCGCCAGGATAATGCCCGAACTACCACCGGCACAAAGAGTATCCACCCTGGTGCAGATACTGGTCGGTTTGATGCCGATGCGCTCGGCCATTACCGGAGCCGCATTAACCTGAAAAGAACGCCGTCCGCAATAAGAAGAGGCAAACAGGAGACCGTCTACATCCTCCTTCTTAAGATGCGGGACATCATCAAAGCAATCCTTAGCCCCCTCCTGAGTCATGTCTACTAGGCTCGCCTCCCTCACCCCCCACCGGCTCATGCCACCGCCGATAATACAAACGTTTCTTTCCGGCATTCTAAACCTCCTTGATTCTTAAACTAGCCTTTCTTAAACTCGTAAGCAATCCTGTTACCAGGCAGTTTTGCCGGGCTGAGCACCAGGCTCATGCCCACCTTGATATCCTCCGGCCCAATATCCCGGCTCAAACGGGCCAGAACCTGCATGCCCCCCTCAAACTCACCCAGAGCCAGAGTATAGGGGGCATCATTCTCAAAGCCGGTGGGGCCGTAATTGACTGTGGTATAGGTATTAAGCCTACCCTTCCCCTTAATCTCAAACCAGTCAACATCGCTGGACAAGCAGGCGGGGCAGTCCGCCTTGGGCGGGAAGTAGCTAGTCCCGCACTTCCGACACCTGGTGGCCATTACCTTGCCCGCCTCCAGGTGGGTCATAAAAGCAGCCGCTTTGGCGGCGGCCGTAAAACTAACCGTGCCAAAATTCTCAAAGCCCATCAAGCTACCTCCTCAAGATGGTTACATTGCCATATTGCCCGATGCCACCGATATTATGAACCAGCCCTACTTCGGCTCCCTTCACTTGAGCCTCGGTAGCCTGCCCTCTGAGCTGGCGGACAATGGTTCGAACTTGTGAGCCTCCGGTAGCGCCTATAGGATGACCCTTGGATAACAGACCGCCGTCAACATTTACCGGAATCTTGCCGTCGGCATAGGTCTGCTTATCCTCTAATAACCCCACCCCCTCACCGGGCTTGGCAAAACCCAGGTCCTCATAAGCCAGAATCTCGGATACGGTAAAACAATCGTGGACTTCAGCCACATCAATATCCTGCGGTTTAAGGCCAGCCATCTTATATGCCTGCCTCCCTGCCTCCTGGGCGCACTCAAGTCCGGTGAGCGACTGCCTGCCAGCCATGGTCATGGTATCGGTGGCGGCGCCGAGACCGATAATCCAGATTGGTATTTTGGTTATCCCTTTAGCCACATCGTCCCTGGCCACTATGATGCAGGAGGCGCCATCGGCATTGGCGCAGCAGTCGAACTTCTTCAAGGGGCTGGTGATAACTTCTGAGGTCAAAATTTCCTCCAGGGCTAGCTCCTTGCGATAGGTAGCCTTGGGATTGGTTGCTCCGTAGTGCGAATTCTTGACCCGCACCTTGGCCAGATGCTCCTCGGTAGTCCCGTACTTAGCCATGTGAGCCCGGGCATACAGAGCGTAGCCGGCGGGCATGGTCAGACCAAAGGGTGACTCCCAGATTATATCTGCCCCCCGCCCCATTCTCTCGGCAGCATCGCGGGAGGAAAGCTCGGACATCTTCTGAAAGCCGATTACCGCCACCACCTTATGCAGCCCTGCCTTCACCAGCGACCAGGCTACTCGTAAGCCGGTGCTGCTGGAAGAACATACCGTCTCAACATAGAAGCTCGGCTTGGGGGTCAGCTCCAGATACTCCGATATTAAGCCGGCGGGCGAGCGCTGTTTATCATATTCCGGCGCCGAACAAATAATGGAGGCATCAATATCGCCAGTGGTGATATCCAGACCCTCCATCGCTTCCTTAAAAGCCTCAAAAGACAACTCTCGGATGGATTCACCGCAGTCACGGGAAAAAACACTCTGCCCGGCACCGACAATAGCCACTTCTGCCATAGATATCACCTTTCAATCTTATATTTATGTAAAGTTATCAACCGGAGGTTAAAGATAGGGTTGGTTTAAGGTCAAGCTTTATACCCGGCCCCATGGTAGTGGCTATTGAGGCGGTTTTAACATACTGCCCCTTGGCTCCGGCCGGTTTAGCCCGCACCACCGCCTCCACCACGGCTGTCAGGTTCCCCATCAGCTTATTCTCTTCAAAGCTGACCTTGCCCAGGGGCACATGAATGATAGCCGACCTGTCCAGTTTGAACTCCACCCGACCCTGGCGGGCTTCCTCAATTGCCCGGGGCAGGTCATCACCAGCCACCACTGTCCCCGACTTGGGGTTGGGCATCAGCCCCTTCCTCCCCAGGATTTTCCCCAGCCGGCCTACCTTACCCATCATATCCGGGGTGGCAATCGTAGTATCAAAATCCAGCCAGCCGTCCTCAATCTTCTTGATGAGTTCATCACCGCCGGCGAAATCGGCGCCGGCAGACTCGGCAACTCTCACCGCCTCGCCCTGAGCAAAAACCAGGACCCGCACCTTCTTGCCCAGCCCATGAGGCAATAAGGCAACGCCACGCACCTGCTGCTCGGAATCTTTGGGGTCAACACCCATCCTCAGGTGAAGCTCAACCGTCTCATCAAAGCTGGTATAAGCCGCCTTCTTGGCTAACCCGATAGCCTCCTGGGGAGAATAAAGCCTGGTCCTGTCTATCAGCTTTGTTGCTTCAGCGTATTTCTTGCCGTGTTTAGCCACTTTATTCCACCTCAATGCCCATACTTCGGGCAGTGCCCTCAATAATTCGCTCGGCTCCCTCAATACTGGTAGCGCTCAAATCTTTAGCCTTAATCTCGGCTATCTGGCGAAGTTGAGCCCGGGATATCTTGCCTACCGTTCCATGCCCGGCATCGGCGGCGCCTTTCTCTATACCCAAAGCTTTTTTAAGCAAATCGGTAGCCGGTGGCGTCTTGGTAATAAAGGTAAACGAGCGGTCTTCAAAGACGGTTATTTCCACCGGGATAATAGAGCCCTCCTGGCTGGCAGTGCGCTCATTATACTCCTTGCAAAAAGCCATGATATTAATCCCGTGCTGCCCCAGGGCAGGGCCTACCGGCGGCGCTGGATTTGCCTTGCCGGCCGGAATCTGTAATTTAATAACTGCCTTAACTTTTTTGGCCATTTTGCCCCCTAAAGCTTCTCCACCTGCAATAAGTCAAGCTCCACCGGCGTTTCCCGCCCAAAAAGGGAGAGAAGCACCGTAACCTTACCTTTTTCGGTACTTATTTCATCGACCACGCCGACAAAATCAATAAAGGGGCCGCTGGTCACCCGCACACTCTGCCCCTGACGAAAACCAACCTTGACCTTGGGTGCTTCAGCGGTCATTTGTTTCAAAATTTGATTTACTTCTCCCTCAGCCAGGGGGGTTGGCTTACTGCCGCTACCGACAAAACCGGTAACACCAGGGGTATTACGCACTATGTTCCAGCTCTGGTCACTCATCCTCATCTTAATCAGGATATAGCCGGGCAGTATCTTCCTGTCCACATTCCGCCGCTGCCCATCCTTTACCTCAATCTCAACCTCAGTAGGTATAATTATCTCGGAGATCTCCTCGGCGCTATCCATCAACTTCATGCGCCGCTCCAGGTTCCTTTCCCCCCGTTCCGCACACCCGGAGTAGGTATGAACGACAAACCAGCCTTTTTGATTCTCTGTCACCAACGACCTCATTATAAGACTTTGAAGATTTTGGGGAAAAGGCAGGGCCATCCCTTCCAGCTAGCCGCTTCTAGCCACCAAAAAAGAACTTCTCAACGAGGTGGGTAAAACCATAATCAAAGGCTCCCAGGATTAGCCCGACGGCAATGGTAACCAGCAGCACCAGCAATGTTAAATAGGCTGCCTCTCGCCTTGAAAGCCAGACCACCTTCTTTAGCTCGGCTATAATCTCACCGATAAATCTAAACCTGGGGCGCTTGGTAGTAGCCTGATGAACCATTAAAACAGCCTCATATACCTCCAGTTGCCGACCACTATTTTATCTCCTTGTGGAGGGTATGGGTACGGCAACGGGGGCAAAACTTCTTCAGTTCCAACCGCTGGGAGTCATTCCTTTTGTTCTTACTGGTAGTATATGTCCTCTGGCTGCACACGGTGCAGGCAAGATGGGTAATAACTCTAGCTTCCGCCTTTCTGGCCATGTCTACTCAATGATGCGGCTAAAGGTACCGGCACCTACTGTTTTACCCCCCTCCCGGATAGCAAAGCGCAAACCCTTCTCCAGGGCTACAGGATAAATAAGCCTTATCTTCATGGTTATATTATCACCGGGCATAACCATCTCCACCCCTTCTGGTAGCTCGATGGTCCCGGTAACATCGGTAGTCCTGATATAGAACTGGGGTTTATATCCGTTAAAGAATGGGGTATGCCTGCCGCCCTCCTCCTTACTCAAAACGTATACCTCAGCCTCGGCGTAGGTATGCGGCTTAATCGAGCCGGGAGCGGCTATTACCATGCCTCGCTCTATATCATCCCGCTCCACACCCCGAAGCAGAATGCCAACCGCATCTCCGGGCTCAGCGTCGTCTAATATCTTGTGGAACATCTCCAGGCTGGTAGCCACCGTCTTTCGTGGCTCGTGGTGTAAGCCCACTATCTCGACCTCATCCCCCGGGTTAATCACACCCCGCTCCACTCTTCCCGTAGGCACGGTGCCGCGCCCCTTGATGCTGAAAACATCCTCTATCGGCATCAAGAAAGGCTGGTCTTTGGGCCTTGCCGGGGTGGGAATATAACTATCAACGGCGTCGAGCAGATTCCAGATACCTCCACACCACTGACAATCCCGCTTGCCACAGCCACACTCCAGAGCCTTGAGGGCGCTTACCTTTACCACCGGCACCTTATCGCCGGGGAACTTATATTTGGTCAGCAATTCCCTCGTCTCCACTTCCACCAGCTCCTGGAGCTCTTTATCCTCCAGGGCGTCTATCTTGTTGAGAGCCACCACTATATAGGGAACCTCCACCTGGCGCGCCAGCAGGACATGCTCCCTGGTCTGGGGCATAGGTCCATCGGGAGCGCTCACCACCAGGATAGCCCCGTCCATCTGGGCAGCCCCGGTTATCATGTTCTTGATGAAGTCAGCGTGCCCGGGGCAGTCTATATGGGCATAATGGCGCTTTTCGGTCTCATACTCAATATGGGCAATAGCAATGGTCAGCCCCCGTGCCTTTTCTTCAGGGGCATTATCAATACTGTCAAAGGGACGAAATGAAGTAGTCCCCGTCTTGGACAGTACCAAAGTCATTGCCGAAGTCAAGGTTGTCTTACCATGGTCAACATGACCGATGGTGCCCACATTGCAATGGGGCTTAGTCCGCTCAAATTTCTTCTTTGCCATTTTTATCCCCCTTTACTTAAAGCCCACAATCAGATTCGAACTGATGACCCCCATCTTACCAAGATGGTGCTCTACCTACTGAGCTATGTGGGCGCTTTAACATATTATACCAGATATGGCAGCGCCATATCTAATCTAAATCATATCATATTTAAACGGAGAAGTGGAGGGGGAAGGATTCGAACCTTCGTAGCCATTCCAGGCGGCAGATTTACAGTCTGCTCCGATTAACCACTCCGGCACCCCTCCCCACACCAAACCTTTAGCCCGAGAGGGGATTCGAACCCGCTAACCTACCGATTACAAGTCGGTCGCGCTACCCTTGCGCCACTCGGGCAATGCTTCTCTACCTCGAAGCCACAGGCATCAATCGACTGGGATATTATAAAAATGAAAGCTTTAAAAGTCAAGCTTGGTAGCGCATACCGGATTCGAACCGGTGATCTCCTCCTTGAGAGGGAGGTGTCCTTAACCCCTAGACGAATGCGCCACCTTGAAAAGGCTGGCTATCAAAGGAACCCTATTTAACTTTACCCATGCCAGCCGCAGCTATTATACCAGCGCCGGTACTAGAGGGCAAGCTAATCTCTCATTACCTTAAAGCCGGTTATAGATTTTGAGCTTCTTTGGCTGCTTCCTCGAATATTTTTTGCTCCCGCCGTAGAAACTTTTCCCGGCCATCGGTGTACGAGGGAAGAACCCACTCCATTTCCTGCAGGTTCGCCGTTATAATCGGAAGCCAGTTATAGGGGATGGATACCAGCATCCAGCCCTCTTCAAATATCTGTTTTGCTTTGGTGCCAAAAGCCAGCCCGGTAACCGTGTAGTTAACCTTGCCACTCTGAAAGGGATAGATGTAAAGCCAGGCACAGCCCAATACACCCGTTGCCTTGGTCTCCCAGATCTCGCCGGTGGAATAGCTCATTGCCCTGAGCACGATTTCTGCCTGGCTGGGGGCAGCGGTAAGAATTAAGAGGTCAGGCTCGAAGGTCAATTTATCTAATGGAGAAAAAGCGACATAGTTAACCAGGCCCGGCCTGAACCGGGGAATGTATTGGTAGATTTTATTGTTAGCCCGCGGCTCCTGAAAGATGCCAAATTTAGGCCCAATCAGTCCCCCTTCCACAGCCAGGGAAAAGTCCTCCATCCCCAATACTACTTTGCCGACGCAATTCTCACTCTCCCGGCTGAAGTAAAAGGGGGTGCCCCGGCGCTGTGCTTCCTTAAGCATTTCGCAGAAAGGTATAGCCTCATCCAGCGGCTCAATGCCTTCCGGTTTACTCATCAAGAACTTGACAGCTACCGGCGGGTGCTTAAAATTGAATTTTTTATAGACGGATAAATCGGTTTTAAGCGCTCTCATATTAACCTCCTTGAAATTTCTTGCCCCTGTATACTAACCGCTACCTATTTTCTGCCTCAAATCTTCAAATAGCTTATCAACGCGTTTTTTATGTGCCTCCCCGGTAATTTTATCCGAGATAAGCGTCCAGCTCATCTTTTGCAGATTTTCGGTTACCATGGGGAGCTTGGTCCAGGGGATAGAGATAATTATCAGACCCTCCGGAAACACCTTTAAAGCCCGCATCCCTAGGCTAATACCGGTGATAGTGAAATTCACTTCGCCGCTTAAAACGGGATAAATATAAATCCATGAGCAGGCCGCGGCCAATGTTCCCCTAGCTGACCACATTTCCCCGGAAGAATAGCCCAATGCCCGCAGTATGTGGTATGTCTGAGTTGTGTTGGCGGTGATAACTAATACATCCGGGTCGAAGGTAAGCTGGTCCATAGCCGAGAAAGCAACGTAGTTCACCGAGCCTTTAAGCATTTTGGGCAGGTACTGGTAGATCTTCCGATTAGCCCGCGCTTCTTCAAAAAGCTCATCCGTTTCTCCAACCAGCCCGCTAATGAGCATCGGGTCGGGCTCCTCCATACCCAAAAGTAACGGCTCTACGCAGTGGAAGTCTTCTCTCTGCACGTAAAAAGGGCGGCTGGTCTGGGCTTCTTTGAACATCTCACAAAAAGATAACCTTTTGTTTAGCCTTTCAATCCCCTCCGGCTTGAGGGGCAGAAACTTCACCCCTACTGGCGACCTCTCAAAATTGAATTTTTTATAGACGGATAAATCGGTTTTCAGCGGTTTCATATCAAGCCCCCCCTTTAAAAAATTGGCTGGGGAAGAAGGATTCGAACCTTCCCTTACGGATCCAGAGTCCGCTGTCCTACCACTAGACGATTCCCCAGCACAGGTAAATTATAACACCGGGCTACCCTCAGGGCAATAAGCGGGCTATTTGACACCACCCCTTCAAATATTTATGCTAAAGCTTAAGAAAGGGAATTCAAGTTTGGCTGATTTGAAAGCGCTGCAAAAGACCCTGAAAGTCAGGTTTAAACACCCCTCCCTTCTGGAGCAAGCCCTGGTTCATAGTTCCTATAACAACGAAAACCCGGGCCTGGCCCCTAACTCCAACGAAAGGCTGGAGTTCCTGGGCGATGCCATTCTGGGTTTTATCATCGCTGAGGAGCTTTACAGGCGCTTTCCCCGGTTCAGTGAAGGGGAAATGACCAGACTCCGCTCCTTGCTGGTGCAGCGGGATGCCCTCTCCAACACAGCAAAAGCCATCAAGCTGGGCGATTACCTCTACCTGGGAAGAGGCGAGGAGGCAAGCGGAGGGCGGCGCAAGCCGGCTAACCTGGCCGGGGCTTTAGAAGCCATAATAGCCGCTATTTTCCTCGACCGGGGCGAGGATGCCGCCCGTGATTTTATCTTGAGGTCAGCCAAGGAACAGCTAAATAAGGTGCCCAGTCAAGGGGTAGAGACCGATTATAAATCGCGGCTACAGGAGATTATCCAGTCCCGGCAGCAACCGATACCCACCTACCGGGTAATAGAAGCCGCCGGGCCCGCCCACAAACGGAGGTTCACCGTCGAGGTAAGGGTGGGGAAAAGAGTTCTGGGACGGGGGTCAGGCAAAAGCAAAAAGGCGGCTGAGGCAGAGGCTGCCCGTGAGGCTCTGGAACGGCTTTAGGAGCCGACTTTACACAATAGCTCCCCTTTGCTAAACTTCTAAATAAAGCCACGTCTTTGGTTATTCCGGCCGAATAGAGGTGTTACTATGGGAAGGCGAGATTACAGACACAGAGAACCGAAGAAGCCGAAAAAGGAGGCTAAGAAAACAGCCCCGGCTACTATCTTGCCCCCGCCGGTAACGGTGGAAGTAATCAAAAAGGGCAAGAAGCGCGAAGAGGAAGAGGAGGAAGAAATATAGCTGCCTACCAACGGCTTTACCATAGCCAATTAGGTTCGCCTTAAGGTTAAAGCGATGAAGACAAGGGATTTAGCCTCGCTTAGAGCAATAGTATCCGGCAATGTCCAGGGTGTTTTCTTTCGCGCCTTTGCCTCCCGCCTGGCCAGGGAGCTGGGCCTGAAAGGCTTTGTCCGCAATCTGCCCCGGGGAGACTCGGTAGAGGTGCTGGCTGAGGGGGAAAGAAAACAGCTGGAAGAACTAATCAGCCACCTCAGGGTAGGACCGCCGGCGGCTAGGGTGACCAGGGTAATCACCAGCTGGTCAGAATATACCGGCATTTACTCCGAGTTCAGTATAAGATTTTAGGCAACCTGCCTCAGCCCGTAATAGCGCTCATTAACTAGCAGGCGGGCTAGAACCCTCACCAAGGCGGCACGGGGAAGGCCACTCCGCCGTTCAGCTAACTGCTTGCTTAAGTCCTCAAGAGCCAGGGGCTGGTTACCATTGGCCAGGAAAAGCCGAAAGACGCTCTCCAGGACAGGCGACCTATCAGTGATAAATTCCGGAACTTGAGAGCAGCAGTCCCTGATAGTAGCTATAAGGTCCGCTGCCGCCATCTCCTCCTTGCTCCCCTCCAGCTGCTTGAGGCATTGGGGACACAAGGCACCTTTAGCCAGGACAAAAAAGGAACGGCTGTTCTGCTCCAGCCAGTCCAAATCAATAAACCAGCGTTCTAACGGTTGGTCACCACTCATAACTCTACCTCAAAAATCGCTTTAGTCTTCCAGCCCCACCCTGGCTTCCTTAATCAAATCAAGGTAATCGGCTTTAATCCCCAGTACCTGGCAAGCCTCCCCATCTACCTCATAAGGCTCACCAACGAAAACCTGGTCGCACTCCTCAACCTCACCCTGAAGAGAGCCTTCCCGCCCAATGAACTTCTGGCGAGCTTCAATAATGCCCAGGTCAAAGGGTAAGGTGAAATAGAGGTCGGCTATCACCTGGTCTATCCCCAGCTGATATAAGTCCTCCCAACCCCCCGGCGCCTCATCCTTATACTTGGTGCTGGGCAGTACCGAAAGCAGGTTGCTTATGCTCAAACTGCCCTGCCCCTCAATAACCTTCAGCGGAGCCACCGTTATCAGGTAGTCGCAAGACAGGATAACATTAGGCACCCAGAAGGTAGGCACCACCAGGGGTTTGGGTAGAGGATTATCCACCTCCACCCAGATGCAATCCTTCACATCCAGCATCAATACCCGGGGGAAATTGTAACCCAAGGCCTGGTATATGGGGTAGACCGGTTCCCCGGTGGGAGTACCTTCTAAAACCAGGATATCGGCATCACTCACCTGCCTGATGCCTTCTATTATCGCCCCGAGCATTCCCTGGCTGGTAGTCACCGGATATGATACCGGGTAAGCGGCGCTGGGCTTAATTAGAACCCGCCGCGCCCGGGATATTACTGGCGGGGGTTCAAAGACAAACCCCGAAGCATCAAATATCAAACCTGCCTCCTATAGACGGTTACTCTAGCTCTTCACTCCAATCCAGCATCATCACCTGGACCATATCCCCCTTTTTTACGCCAGGCTTGTCCTCAGGGACAATCACCAGCCCGTTAGCCAGAGCCATAGAGGTTAGAATCCCTGAGCCCTGGGGGCCGGTAAGCCGGGCAAAGTACTGGCCACCGCGCTTTACCACAATCGCCCGGGCAAAGATGCGGCGCTGGTCAGTGTTTTCAATACCTTCCTCTATCACCGCTTCCAGAGTACGCTTGGTCAGGCTCTTCCGGCCCATCATCTTAAGCAGAGCCGGGCGGGCAAATAGCTCAAAGTTAATCATGGCGCTGACCGGATTGCCGGCTAAACCAAAGAGGGGTATCTTCCTGACCCTGCCCCCCTCACCCATCGCCTTAATCATGCCAAAGGCTAGGGGTCTCCCCGGCTTCTGCCTGACCCGCCAGAAGACAATCTCGCCCTCCTTGGCCAGAACATCCCTGACAATATCGTAATCGCCAAAAGAGACGCCGCCGGAGGTTACCAGCATATCAGCGTCCAGCCCGAGGTGCAGCCTAGCCACCAGGGAATCCTCAATATCGGAGGCTATGCCCAATATCTTGGGAATACCCCCATAGCGCAGCACCAGCGCCGCCACGCTGTAAGAGTTACTATTGTATATCTTGCCTTCAGGCAGGGGCCTAGCGATATCCACCACCTCGTCTCCAGTGGCTAAAATAGCCACCACCGGACGGCGGATGACCTTCACCGTGCTAAGGCCCAGCGAAGCCAAAACCCCGACCTCAGCCGGCCTGATTACCGTCCCTTGCTTGAGCACCAGCGAGCCAGCGGTTATATCCTCACCCGCCCGACGGACTTCCAAGCCAGGCTCTGCCTCGGCCAGAATGCCTATCTCCGCCGAACCACCCTTCCGCTCAGACTCATCGGTATCCTCAAACCTGACCACGCAGTCAGCGCCCCAGGGCATTGCCGCCCCGGTCATAATCCTGACCGCCGTCCCCTTCTTTACCTCAGAGGGGAAAACAGAGCCGGCGGTGACGGTGCCAATAACGCGCAGAGTACGAGGTGACTTTGGGCTGGCGCCGCCGGTATCGGCTGACCTGACGGCATAGCCATCCATAGCTGAATTATCTAGCGGGGGGATGTTGATGGTGGAGGATACGTCCTCAGCCAGAACCTGCCCCAGACAGCCCAGGATAGGGCTCTCCTCCGTATCAAGAACACCTATATTTTCCAGAATTTTCTCCAGAGCCTGCTCAACGCTTATCACTTTATCCCCTCCGCCAGGTGTTGCGCCCTCTCC
>CAZQXA010000001.1:0-33128 GCA_964597155.1 uncultured Dehalococcoidales bacterium | reverse complement strand
CATTTCGGATGGTTGGTATGGACTGATACGTTGGCTTGAAGAAAATCCCACCCACCCTGACCATGAACAGGTATTCAAGCATTTTCGTACTGACCAGGATGATTATTTAAAGTTCCAACACCAATATATGGGATGGGCCATGTACTGCCTCGCTCCCATGAAATCCCGTTCGACAGGTAGTCAGTTATAAAAATATCCTTTATAAAACTCTCCGCTGAATACCCCCTAGCTTGCTAGACATATAAAACTTCTTGGGTTGGAGTTCGAGGGAAAAACTAAGGAAAATGAAGTGCCCGACAGCATAAATAGGCTGCAAAAAAGCGTTAATAAAATGATAGGGGTTGCAGCAAGTTTTATTCCGAAGTAATTCGTGCGCGGTGCTGTAGCCTTACCAAGGAATGGTTATTCTTAAAGCAGCTATTGTTGCTACTTGCCTCGCTTTGAGCCTTTGGGGAACTGCCAGACTGCCTCCTTACCCTCGTAGCCTTCGTCGATGAACATCATCCTATCCATATCTTTGGCTGGCACCAGCTCTTTTAGGGATTTTTCGGTGTGCCTGGGTTCTTGGTTGACCTGTACCATTATAAAGGGCCTGTCCACCCTCTTAATCGTCCAGGGGCAGTGTACGAAATTCGGCGGTATATAGGTAATGGTGGACTTGGTGATGATATGCTTCTCCATCTCCGGGCCCATACAAAGCTCAACTTCCCCGCCCAGGTCATATGGGTCATCGGGATTGGTTCCGATGTGCATTAGGATTTCGGCACTTTTGTGTATGTGTGGGCCGTGGGAGATTTGGTCCCACGAGTCCACCCCGAAAAGTTCCGCCGGGGAAGGGAATACCCAGTTAATCATATAGCGATTACTCCCCTGAATTAGGTCGCCGCTTAAGTCGGCGATAACCTTGGTAGCTTCTCTCCCCGCAATGGGCCCCGATATAAAGTACTTTCCATATTTTGTTTCCGCCATTGGTTCTCCTCCTTTTTTAAAGCAAATTCTATGCCATTTACCAATACATTGCAACAGACTACGGTGTTAACGTTATCTCGTTGCATGTGGCAAGGCAAATTGCTACAATCATTCTTGAAACTAAAGAAGGGGGTTTAAGATGCGCGACTACTCCATATTTGACAAATTCAATTTTGAAAGAAAGCCGGTAGGCGTCAAGTACTCACTCAGTAAACCAGCAGGAATTGAGCAGCTAGATAAAAGTTTAGGGCTTTGCGAGATGTTTAAAGAGGCGCAAACCAGCAAACCCTTCTACGCCACAAAAGAGAACGTACAGTGTGGAGAACATGTAGTTGGCATGTTAGATTTTCCACCAATGATGTACAGCGGGCAATTGGGTCCAATGTTTGCCATGTTTAAAACTCCGGGTGCCAACCGCAGAATCTATGATTACGTTCCAATATTACCGAAGGATTCTGTTAAATACATCACTCACTCTTCTGTAGACCAGCTTACCTCTGACCCGGACCTATTGATTATTACAGCCAACACGACTCAGGCGGAGATTATCCTGAGAGCCAGCAGCTATTCGGATGGGAAAATGTGGTCCTTTAAAGGAACGACGTGTTTAGCCTGTGCCTGGATGTACGCTCATCCATACCTCAACGGCGAGTTAAATTGCACTGTCAGCGGTCTCGGTTACAGCATGAAAGCCAGACAGGTGCTGCCCGAAGGTCTGATTATTATAACTGTACCCTTCGACCTAATCCCCGGTTTGCTTGAGAATTTGAAGGATATGGAGTGGGAGCCTTACTGGTTCAATTTAGGCAGAGAGGGATTTATCCAAGAGGTCAAGAAAAGAAGTGAAGACATGGCAAAGGAGTTAGAGCAACCATATTCTTACCGGGAATAGAATGGCAAGGAGGTAGATATGAGCAACTTATCAATTTTTAACAAGTTCAATTTTGAAAGAAAGCCGGTAGGCGTTAAGTTCTTGCTCAATAAACCGGATGGCATCAAGGAGCTGGCTTTTTGCGAGATGCTTGGCGAGGCCCACAAAGGCAGCGCCTTTTACGCATCACAGGAAAACTTTCCCTGCATAGAGCCGATGCTACTGGGCATGGCCGATTTCGACCCCGTTTTCGCCAGCGGGCAGGTGGGAGCCAAGGACGGCGTGTTTAAGGAGGCAAGGGCTAACCGCCGAATCTATCATTACCTTCCCATGCTGGGCAAGGGTACCGTCAGGTATGTTGCCTTCTCTCCCTTAGACGAGCTAACCTTTGACCCGGATGTATTGATTATTACGGCTGCGGTGAACCAGGCGGAGATTTTGCTGCGGGCGCTTTGCTATTCCACCGGCAAGATGATAACCACCCGGAGCACGCCAGTTGTGATGTGCGCCTGGCTATACATTTATCCCTTCATCAGCGGCGAATTGAACTATACCATAAGCGGCCTGGGTGCCGGCATGAAATCAAGGGGGGTATTGCCCGAGGGCTTGATGCTTATCTCCATCCCCCACGACCTGCTGCCTATGATAGTAGAAAATCTTCAGGAAATGGAGTGGGTTCTGCCAATATACACCCTGGGTGCGGACCAGAAACGGGTGCATTTTCAGAAGGTGGTTGACGGCTTAAGGCAGGAATATCAAAAATAGAGACGCAAGTTATAAGTCCCCGAAATGTATAATCGATAGACTGCTTGTCTTGGTAGTGATTACCCTTACCGGCTAACCCTTTAGCTTTTTTATTTCCTCTGGCGAATAGTGCTGGCGAGGGTGCTTAGGGTGAAGCGAAACGTCACCTACTGCCATTTTGTATTTAGGAGTAAAGAGAATATGCATCCACTGAATGGGTTTATTCACCTTCTTGATGGCAATCGGAGCATGTACCAATCCCTTAGGGATGTAGACAATGGATGTGCTGTTAATTATATGTTTTTCTCTTTCTTCGCCCAAGGATATCTCGATTTCGGCGTCGAACTCGAAGTAATTTAAGGGGTTACTGCCGAAGATGAAAAAGAGTTCGTCGACATCGTGGGTGTGGGGCGGATGGGGAAATTCGAGCGGTTGGGTGATGCAGAGTAGTTGGACTTCAACCGGAAAGTTGGCAAACTTGGCTCCCTCACAACCCTCTTCAGCGCATATGTGTAGCCCTGGTGCCATTCCTTTTTCTAGGGGTTCTCTGATGATATACTTCCCGTATTTTGTTTCCGCCATTTTTTATTTCCTCCTTTTACCAAGGTTGCTATAAATCTTGACCATAATAAGTTATCGCTATGAGTCTGTCAACAAGGGGCGGTAGTCTACTTAAATTTTTAAATGTTGTGGTATAATAGGGCAGTTTGTCGCCCCACCCGCTTAAAAGTAATCAGGTCAAAGGAGCAAAAATTATGGCTGGCAATGAAACTTTGAAAGAAATCTTCGGCGCTAAGAATGTCCTGGATGATGAAGAAACCCTGGAAGAATACTCCAGGGATTTTAGTTTCGTTACGCCGACCAGACCCAGATGCGTGGTCAAGCCCAAGGATGCCGCTGAAGTGCAGAAGCTGGTTAAGTGGGCTAATGATAAGCTCACCCCGCTGGTACCGGTAAGCTCGGGCTCCCCCCATTTTCGCGGTGATACCGTTCCCGGCATCGAGGGGGCGGTGGTTGTCGATTTAAGCGGCATGAAAAAGATTATCCGCGTTGACCGGGCTCACCGGGTGGCCATGGTTGAGCCGGGGGTAACCTTCGGCGAACTAATACCGGCGGTAGAAAAAGAAGGCTTGAGGCTCAATATGCCTTTGCTGCCACGGGAGTCAAAGACTGTTATCGGCAGTATGCTGGAGAGGGAGCCGGCAATAATGCCCAAGTATCACTGGGATATATCAGACCCCTTGGCCTGTGTAGAGGTGGTCTTTGGCACCGGCGACATGTTCCGGACCGGGCAAGCGGCTGGCCCGGGTACCATCGAGGAGCAGTGGGCCGCCGGCGGCGCACAAAAGACGCCATATGGGCCGGGCCCGGCTGCCTGGTACCGGCTTATTCAGGGAGCACAAGGGACGATGGGCATTGTCACCTGGGCGTCGCTGCGCTGTGAAATACTCCCCAAACTTGAAGAGCCTTTCCTGGTCGGCTCCTCGGAACTGGACAAGTTGTTTGAGCTGGTTCACTGGCTGGTGAGGCTGAGGCTGGTTAACGAGTGCTTTGTCTTGAATAACTCTACCCTGGCGGCTATCATGGCCCAGAAATTCCCCTCTGATTACCGGGATATTAAGGACACCCTGCCACCCTGGGTGCTTTTCTTTAACCTAGCCGGCTATAATTATTTTCCTGAAGAGCGGGTGAGTTCTCAAGTTAAGGGCATCACCGATATAACCAAGCGGATAGGGGTGGAAGCGGTTAAAGCCGTCGGTAGGGTTTCAGCGATTGAGATGTTGAAAAAGGTAAAAAGGCCCTCCGCTGAGCCCTATTGGAAGCTTGGCTATAAAGGGGCCTGCCACGATATATTCTTTATAACCACCTATGATAAGCTCCAAGGCCAAATCGGCGTCATGCAGGATGTGGCTAATAACTCCGGCTATCCTGCTTTAGACATGGGTGTTTATCTCCAGCCGATAGTGCAGGGTGCCAACTGCCACTGCGAGTTCAACCTTTTTTATGACCCCCAAGATGCGGGTGAGCTGGAGCGAGTTGAGGAGTTATCGGCTGGCGCCATCAACGCCTTAATGGCCACGGGTGCCTTCTTCTCAAGGCCTTATGGTAAAAGTGCCCGGATGATTATTAATAGAGATGCCGCTTACGTTGCCGCTTTGACCAGGGTTAAGACGATATTAGACCCCAACCATGTTATGAACCCGGGGAAACTGTGCTTTTAGAAAAGAGTCGCCTGAATAAATTTACGAGAGGAGCTTTAGATGGCTATAGAAGATTACCGCGGTGATGTTGAGATGTGCTGCCGCTGTTCGGCCTGCAAACATATACCCCTGCAAATGATAAAGGGGGTTGAGCATTCATACGCCTGTCCCAGCATAGCCAGATACAATTTCCACGCCTACTCTGGCAGTGGCAGACTGCTTATCGCCAAAGAAATGTTGAGTAGCGGATTTAAATATACCGATAAGCTCCTTGATATAGTTTATAACTGCCAGATGTGCGGCGGCTGTGATATCTCCTGCAAGTATGCCATGGACATGGAAGTGCTGGAGCCGATATATGAGTTCAGAATCAGGTGCGTGGAGCAGGGACATGCCAGTCCCGCCCTGGATAAAGTAATTAATAGCCTGCGCAAGCAGGGCACCATGGTGGCCGGGGCCAAGGGAAAGCGCGCCACCTGGGCCGAGGGGCTGGGCATTAAAGATGCCACCAAGGAAAAGGTGGCGGTCTATTACCATGTCGGCTGCCTGACCAGTTTTGACGAGGACTACCAGAAGCTGGCTATGGCCACGGCCAAGATATTAAAGAAAGCCGGGGTTGACTTTGGTATCGGCTACGAAAACGAGTCCTGTTGCGGCGGCCGGGCTTACCAGATGGGCTATAAGGATGATTTCCTTCGGCAGGCTAAAAAGAACATGGACATGCTAAAAGAAGCCGGCGTCAAGACGCTGGTCACAGGCTGTGCCGATGGCTATCAAGCCTTCAAGGTGCTCTACGACAAGTACAATCTTAAAGGTGACCTGGAGGTGCTGCATATCAGCGAATATATTGACCGCCTGATTAAGGAAGGCAAACTCAAGCTGAACAAGGAAGTGAACCTGACAGTCACCTATCATGACCCTTGCTATCTGGGCAGACTGGGTGAGCCCTGGCTACACTGGCAAGGGAAAAAGATTCCGGGCTACAAGTTTGTTTTTGACCCTCCCAAGGTATACCGCCGGGGCACTTATGGCGTCTACGCGCCGCCGCGGGAGGTGCTATTGAGTATTCCCGGGGTAAAGCTTTTTGAAATGGAAAGGATTAAGGAATACGCCTGGTGCTGCGGCGCTGGCGGCGGCGTCAACGAATCGAACCCCGAGTTCGCCAGGTGGACGGCTAATGAGAGACTCGAAGAAGCCGAGTCTACCGGGGCGGAGGCAATCGTCACCGCCTGCCCCTGGTGCGAGAAGAACTTCAATGAAGTTATCAAGGCAAGCGGTAGAAACTTAAAGGTTTACGATATCGCTGAAATAGTAGAGAAGGCAATCTAGGAAAGGGGGTAGCAAATCATGGCTATAAGCAGAGAGGTATATAAGGAATTCGAAGATGTGGTCGGGGCGGAGAATATTTCCGATGACCCGGCAATAAAAGACGCCTATCGTTCCCAGGATGTAACCGTGGTTCTTCCCGGGAACACGGAAGAGGTTGCCGCGACTGTCAGGCTGTGTAACAAACACAAGATACCATACAAAGCGCAGAGTACGGGCTGGTCATTTATGCCTCCGGCCTACGATTTCATATTTTTGGACCTCCGAAGGATGAACCGCATCATCGAAATCAACGAGAAAAACATGTATGCCGTGGTCGAGCCTTACGTAATTTCGGCAGAGCTGATGGCTGAGCTGTTCAAGAGGGGCATGATTTGTAACGTAAAGGGGGCAGGCTCCACCTGCACTGCCCTGGCCATGTCCGGTCATGGCCATATGGGGATGACCACCAGCACCGGAGACCGAAACGACCTGGCCACAGAATGGGTAACTGATGAAGGGGAGATAATCAGGCTGGGGACGCTGGGGGCTTCGGATGAGTGGTTCTGCGGCGACGGGCCGGGTCCGTCTTTAAGAGGCGTATATCGGGGCGGGGGTGTCATTACCAAGCAGGCGACCAAGGTATATCACTGGCCGGGGCCACCGGTATTTCCCCTGGAAGGAGCATCACCACGGTACACCCTTAGCCAGAAACCATCAGAGATGAACATGATGGTGCGCTATTTCAGCTTCCCTTCAATCGAGAAACTGGTTGAAGCCGAGCTTAAGATTGGTGAAAGTGAAATAGCCTTCGAGCTCATGGGCTTTTGTCCCTCGATGGTATCTTCCAATATAACGACCAGTAACGAAGAAGACTTTGAGACTCTGGAGCGGTTCACCAAGGAGGTGCAGGGGCCCGGCTTCATGGTCATCATCGCCGGCAACTTCCCCGAAGACTTTGAATACCGGAAGAAGGTACTGGAGCAGATTATAAAGGAAACTGGCGGCAAGTCCTTGAAAACGGTCGAAGACCCCGCTGTTGAATCAACCCTGTTGTTCCAGTGCACACGGGTTAGTGCCTCTATCAGAGAGACCTTCCGTGCTGGTGGGGCGTTCTCTTCGATGATGGTGCAGGGCCAGAGATACGATAACCATGTGAGGTGGCTGGAGGAAGCAGCCGTACTCAAGAGAGAACTGATAAAGAAGGGGCTGGTCATAGCTGACGACGGGCAGCAATTCGGCTGGGGGGAGGAAGGGGGGCATCTGGGGCACACCGAGATATTCTGCCGATATAATCCCTACGACGAGCAGTCGTCCAAAGCCGTACAGGAGTGGCTGACGAAGGTGGGGCAAAGGGCTTTAGATGGCTGCTTCGCCGTGCCAGCAATGGGTGTCTTGCCTATTGATGTCATCGGCAAACGGGTATCTAATTACCATGTATGGTTTGGCAGGCTAAAAGAAGCCTTTGACCCCAACGGTGTCGGCGAGAATACAGGATTTAGCTATGTGGGAGCCGACATCTCCGGGGTGCATACCTCCATATATCAAAAGAAGCCGGAGAAGGCATCGCCAAAACAGTAAGCCACTTCTATTTGTATACGCCGTACTCCTTGGTGAAGCCAATCATGGCCTTGAGGTTTTCCGGCTTGACATCATCGGCGGCAACCCCATTTGACATAATATAACCGCCGCCTTTACCGCAGGTATCAATGAGTTTCTTGGCGTAGTCTTTCACCTGCTGCGGGGTGCCTACGTTTAACAAATCGGAGGGCATATTGCCGGCGATGCAGGCAACACCGCCCATTATTTCCTTAGCCTTAGCCATATCGGTCTGGTCGAAAGCCCACACCGTCTTACCCTTGGGTATGTCCCGGATAATCTCCAGGCGCGTGTTATAGCCTCCCTCAACGAAGGAAAAGGGCACGCAGCCCTCATCAATTAAACCGATGAGTAGTCTTCTGAAGTAGGGCCAGTAGAAGGTCTTGAACTGCTCATCGGAGAGGAAGCCGTCAGCCCCTTTGTGTAGCGGGATAAGCACGCCGGGGTTGCCGCTTGCCTTTACCGCCGCTATCCCCATATTAATCATCATCGGCGTGATGGCATCCAGGGCTTGGAGGAGCTTATCGGGCTGGCGGTACATATCAAGCATTATCCCTCTGGTGCCTCTTAAGGTATCGCCAAGCACGTCGAAGGGCACCTTGCTGAAGCCGCCGAAGAAGCTGGGAAAGCCCAGTGATGCCATTTCCTTACCGAAGGCACCAAGGACCTCCGCCCATTTCAGGGCTTCAGCCCCGGCTTCAAAGAGGGTCTTGTAGGCGGCCTGAACATCGGGCAGGCCGAAGGGTATCACATTAAGGCCGACGAAAACAATCTCCTGGACGCTGGAAAAATTGGGCAGCATCTTGAAGGCTTCCAGCTTGCCGAAGACGCGCGGGAAGTAGGTGGTGGTGAAGAAATAAGAGGGGTCCTGAATCAAGGCATCATATTCATCGGCGGTCATGTATTCGCCTTCAAGGCACTGATAGGAATGGTTGGGCGAGACCCCATGGCCGGGCCAGGCATATAACTTATAGTCAAGGATATCAAAGATTCTTCCGGCACCAGCGGTACCGGCGCCGGTATCCAGATCCGGCTCAAAGTCCAGGGTGAATTTTTTGAATGCCTTGACTAGTTTTTCGTAGTCATACATGACCTCTTGAGGAGTAAACCCGGCATAATAAGCAGGGAAAAAACTGATGATGGGCAGTACCGGCACCCTGTCCGGCAGTTTCTTCAGTTGAATGGCATCTTTTATTCTGGTTATTCTCTCTTTGTACGCCTTCTCGGCCTGGGGGCTGGCAAACTCTATGCCCTCGGCGGAAAGGCACTTGGCAAAAAGTGCCTCCTGCTTTTCATCCGGGGTTAACTCCTGCCATTTCTTTTCCATTTTTCATTACCTCCTGCAAATCCTATGTGGCAGTATACTACCATTGACGTTGTAACGGAGTCAACCGCCACTTTATTACCCCCCAAAGTACCCCCTACTTGACAAGGAGGGCATAGCGATATAATATCTTGCATACAGTCTGGAAAACAACCAGCTTTTAGAGTGCTGCCCTGAGGAAGTTATATTGATAAAGTATTGACAAAGCGGGGGCGGCGAATTATACTCTGGCAAGGATTATTAAAAACTATAATAATTCAGGAGGTGCTAATGTAAGATTTTATGATGACAAGGTATACAATCAACCTGGAAACTCATGAAAGGAGAAACAAGTGAAGAAAAGGTTATTGTTTGTTTCGTTGGCTTTGGTGATGGTCTTCAGTCTGGTTGCCATCTCCTGCGAAGGAGAAGGGGAAGTAACGACCACACCGCCGACAACCGCACCAACAGTCACCCGACCCGACGACTATGATACCAGAACTGAAATCCTTATTGGCGCGGCCAGACCTATCTCCGGCCCACTAAAAGATATTGGAGACTACGCCTTTGGGCCAATGATGGAAATTTGGGTTTCTGAAATCAACGCCGCGGGCGGCCTATATCTTGCGGATTATGACAAGAGCTTTCCTATAAGGTACATCGTATATGATGATACCAGTGACCTGGGCACGTCAACGAGGCTGATTGAACAGCTGATTTTGGATGACGAGGTTGACATCCTGTTTCCTAACTGTTCAACCGCCTTCCTCTATGCCTCCGCTCCTCTAGCCAATAACTATGGCTATGTATACCTGGGAGCTGAGGGTGGTTGTACGACCCTCACCGCTATGCTACCTGAACTGCCCTATGTCTTTGGCGTCTTGAATTACGCTGACTACTACCAGATACCGACCCTGACTGACATTTTTGTTGACCTGGGCGTGGAGACGGTAGCCATAATCTACATCAATGACCTCCATGGCGTTGAGTATTACCATACCTCTCTCAGCGAATTTACCTTGGCGGGCATTAGTGTAGTTATGGGTGAGGCTGTTCCGCCCGGCACTACGGACGTAGAGCTATTATTGAAGCAGGCCCAGACGAGCGGAGCCGATGCCTTTTGCGCTTTTGTCTATCCCCCGACGACCATGTCGGTTGTCGGTCAGTCAATGGCGATTGGCTATAATCCCAATGCCATGGTACTGGGACCTGGAGGTAACTTCCACTTCTTCTATGATATATTTACCGCAGGCGGAACTAATCCAGCAGCGATGGAGGGGGTAATGGGTTTTGGTGCCTGGAACCGGGAATCTTCTCCTGCATTGAACGATCTCGCTGATTTGATTGTCGAATATAAGGGTGCTGCCGGACTAGCCGTCTTTGGTGACGAAGAAGCCTTCCTTGATTGGTGGGGACAGTGCTTCTACTGGGCGGCGCTGGAATGTCTGGAGCAGGCTATCATTGAGGCAGGTTGCCTTGACCAAGAAGAGATAAGAGACATACTGGCTTCCAGTCACTTCGATACGTGTCTGGGGGATACCTGGTTTGATATGACCGCTGGTGGTGAAGGTGGCGGACTTATGGCGAGAGAATGTGCACCCGGGCAGGTTGGCCAATGGCAAAGCGGCATATATGAGGTTATAGGCCCGGCGGATAAGATGACCACAGATGTTATTCTCTATCCCAAGCCAGTGTGGCCAGCACCATAAGCATTAGAGTTTTTTAAAGAGAGATACTCGAGTTTAGGAGTTAGAGTCGAAAATAGTAAGCAGGCTGTCTAAAGGGTAAAGAAAATAACACCTTCTAAAAGGTGGCTATTTTCTCCCAGGACTTTTCCTGCGCCTTTAGACAGCCTGCGCCCTTGATTGCCAGGTCAGAAAGTTGTTACTATGAGTTTTGTGTCTTTCCTGGATATAGTAATCGGCGGGCTATTGATGGGCGGCATCTATGCCCTGATTGCTATGGGCTTGAGCCTGCAGTACGGCGTCGCCCGGGTGCTGAACATCTCTCACGGTGAATTTATTATGGTCGGCGCTTTTGCCACCTGGATGCTGTACACCTCATTCGGCATTAACCCGCTGATTTCTCTGGTTATTGTTGGTCCTATTATATTCATAATAGGTTATTTCCTTCACCGGACTATGTTCCGGAGCCTCTATAAGTCGGCACCATCAGTAGGCGCCTTTGAGGGCAGTTCCCTCTTAGCCACCTTTGGCCTCCTCTACATCATTCAGAATATAGCCATAATAGTGTGGGGTGGTGTCTCAAGGGGCTACACCTATTTAGCTTCTCCGGTCAATTTGTGGGGAGCGGTATTTCAAGCCAATCGTCTGGTAACCCTTGGCTTTGCCGTAGGCATAGGTGTAGCCTTCTATATCTTTCTAGCCCGTACCCGTCTGGGCAAAGCCATCAGGGCGGCGGCTCAAGACCCGGCGACGGCGGGACTCATGGGGGTAAACATCAACAATATGCTGGCCTTATGCTTTGGCCTTGGTACTTTAATGGCCGGTTTTGCCGGTGTACTGATAAGCATGTGCTTCCCTATTACAGCGACTATGGGTCTGAATTATACAATAATTGCCGTCATTGTGGTTGTCCTTGGTGGTTTGGGGAGTATTCCCGGCAGTTTTATCGGTGGTTTTATACTGGGTATTATTGGCAGCGTGGTAACCTATATTGAGCCGAGCTTAACCGTGGCTGCCTTTTATTTTATCTTCATACTCCTGCTACTGGTAAGACCAAAAGGCATTATGGGAAAGTAGAGAAATGGATATTGTAAGGATTACCTCTAAAAAGTCGTCTTTAATGGGGCTACTTGGTTTATTCCTAGTCCTGTTAGCTACTTTGCCCCTCTATGCCAAAGGTTATACCCCCATATTGATGACCTCCCTCCTTATGTACGCTGTCCTTTCAGTGAGCTGGGCTATGTTTTCAGGTCCTTCCGGTTACATGTCACTGGCTACGGCGGCATTTTTCGGCATTGGCTTGTATGCTGCTGCCTTGCTGGGGGAATATGTCCCCCTGCCTGTCTTTATTCTTGTTGGCGGGCTAGCCAGTTCCGTAGTTGCCCTTCTTGTTGGCGTCTTAACCCTGAGGCTGAGGGGCATATATTTTGCTATCTTCACTTTCGGCCTCGTTGTACTCATCACGCAACTTCTCGTGTTCTGGGAGCTTCATATAAGCGGTATACGTGGCCGATTCGTTGTTCCTATAGATTACAACATTATTTATTACGCCATGCTCGGCGTTTTTGTGGTATTAATGATTACCGCCTACTTTATCAGACGCTCTAAATTTGGCTTGGCCCTGCAGAGCATCGGTGCCAATGAGGAGGCCGCGGCTCATGCCGGCGTTAATGTAACTATGGTGAAGATTATCACCTTTGCCGTAAGCGCCTTCTTTATGGGTGCCGCCGGGGCAACCATGGCCACAAGATGGATATATATTGACCCATACATTGCCTTTAATGCGCTCTTTTCTTTTTTGCCGGTCTTAATGGCTATCTTTGGCGGCATGGGAGAGCTTTACGGTCCGGTAATCGGCGCCGTCATTTTTGCCTACCTACAGGAGAAATTAATAACCACGTTTTCCGAATTATATATGCTCATTTTCGGCGTCGTCTTAGTAGCCGCTATATTATTCATGCCCAATGGACTGGTTGGCTTGATACAAAAGTTTTTGAAACGAAGGCCGGGAGGGCAACATGAAAATACTTGAAGGTGAAGGGGTTACCAAGTATTTTGGCGGGTTAGCCGCAGTATCAAATGTAGACTTTAACGTGGCCCAGGGTGAAGTCGTTGGTCTGATTGGTCCCAATGGCGCTGGTAAAACGACGCTGTTTAATCTGATATCGGGGGCTTTGGCCCCTAAACCAGGAGTAATAAAATTTAAGGGCGAAAAGATTAGCGGCTTAAAGCCGCACAAAATTTGCCAGATGGGAGTGGCCAGGACTTTTCAAGAGGTTAGGGTTTTCGCCAATATACCAGCCTTTCAGAATGTATTGTTGGGCTCGCTATTCGGGACGCCAACCGGTATCTCGGGAGCGAAGGCGGCTGGGGAAGCTACGGAGTTATTAGAGTTCGTTGGCTTGTCAGCACTTAAAGATATACCGGCTGGGGGCTTGACCCTGGTTAACCAGAAGCGAGTTGAGGTGGCTAGAGCCCTAGCCACCAGGGCGAAACTATTAATGCTTGATGAGCTGATGGCAGGTCTAAATTCCACGGAGACAGCCGAGGCTATGGAGTTGGTAACCAAGATTCGGAGGAGGGGGGTTACCATTTTCATGATTGAGCACGTTATGAAGGCAATTATGGGGGTATGCGACCGAATTATAGTGCTCCACCACGGTGAGAAGATTGCTGAAGGAACGCCAAAGGAGATTGCTACCAGCAAGAAGGTTATTGAGGTATACCTGGGAGAGTAGGCTTATGCTGAAAATTAAAAATATAAATACTTTTTACGGCAAGTCTCAAGCCTTATGGGATCTTTCTTTGAATATCAATGAGGCAGAGATTGTGGCCCTGATTGGCGCCAATGGAGCCGGCAAAACGACACTGCTTAATACTGTATCCGGTGTGCTACGCCCGGCTTCGGGTAGCGTTGAGTTCCTGGGCAAGAGAATTGACGGGCTGGAGCCTTACCGCATTGTGGGACTGGGACTTTCCCATATCCCCGAGGGTAGAAGGCTTTTCCCCGAAATGACAGTGCGTGAAAACCTGGAGATGGGTGCCTATACCTCTGGAGCCTGGAAACAGAAGAAAGAGACCCTGAAGCGGGTTTATCAGCTTTTCCCGATATTAAAAGAAAGAGCGAGCCAATTAGCCAGGACATTAAGCGGCGGCGAACAGCAAATGCTGGCTATGGGTCGGGGTCTAATGACCAGGCCAAGAATGTGCATGTTCGATGAGCCTTCATATGGTCTGGCCCCGAGGCTGCTACTGGAGGTATTCCAGGTCGTAAAGTCCCTGCGCGAGCAGGGACTCACCGTCTTGCTCATTGAGCAGAATGTGCGCAATACCCTGGAGATATCTGACCGGGCATACGTGATGGAAAACGGGCGGATTGCCATGGAGGGGAAGTGCAAGGACCTTCTAAAAAAGGAGATGATAAAGAAGGCCTATTTGGGGCTTTAGCTTTAAAACTGATATGCTGCTCCAGATAACTGTTATATGCCCTTGACTTATAGCAAGCAAGGGCATAACCTTCTGCAGAGGAGCAAACTTTCTAAAGCGGGGAGGTAATTATAGGGAGGTGCCAAACGAGGTCGATATATTAGGGCAGAGCCCGACTAAGATTTAAGGAGGTATAAAGAAAATGGCTGACTTGGTAAACACATTAGCTAATTTGAAGGAAGCAGAGGCTCTTAAGATTGTTAAAGACAGGCTGAGTGCCGGTGAAGAGCCAGTAAAGATTTTGGATGATGCCCGGAAGGGTATGGAAATCGTGGGCAAGCGCTTTGCCAATAGCGAGTATTTCATACCTGACCTGGTTTACTCCGGAGAAATACTGAAGGCGGTAACCGAGCTGGTTAAGCCGAAGATGGCCAAGGAGGTGGCGACCAAGCGGCTGGGCAAGGTTGTCTTTGGCACCGTTGCCGGCGATATACATGACATCGGCAAGGATATTGTCGTCTTTATGCTCGATGTCAACGGCTTTGAGGTCTATGACCTCGGCGTGGATGTGCCGCCGCAGAAGTTTGTTGACAAGATAAAGGAAAGCGGCGCCCCCGTTGTCGGCTTGAGCGGCTTTCTTACCCTGGCTTTTGACTCCATGAAAGAGACTATAGAAGCCATGAAGGCTGCCGGCTTAAGAGACAAGGTTAAGGTCATGATTGGCGGCGGGCAGATTACCGAAGAGGTAAGGAAGTATACCGGCGCCGATGCCTTCGGTCAAGACGCCATGGCCGGAGTAACACTAGCCAAAAAATGGATAGGCGTTAAGTGACAATCCTTATAAAAAGCAGATAAGGTGCAGGAGGTAATAAAAATGGCAAAGGAATGGGCAGAGATGACAGCGGAGGAAAAGCAGGAGGCGCTATTTGGGAAGTGGCTTTCGCCGAAAGACCCTCAAGGGAAGGACCTTAAATACCTAAGCCCTGATGCCGAGAAGGCTTATAAGGAAAGAATAACCAGGATAAAAGACGCTATCCAGATGAAGAAATTGCCGGACAGGGTGCCAGTCTTTCTCGCTCCTAGCTTCTTCCCCGCTTATTACGCCGGGATAACCCCCAAAGAAGCCATGTATGACTACGACAAGTGCTGCGCGGCATTTAAAAAATTCGTCCTGGACTTTGCCCCGGATGGGAACCTTGGCGCGGCTGTGCCCGGCCCGGGGAAGTTCTTTGAAATCCTTGACTATAAGCTGTATTCCTGGCCCGGTCATGGGGTTGCCCCGGAGCGCTCCTACCAAGCCAACGAAGGCGAATACATGACCGCTGGCGAATACGATGCCTTGATTGACGACCCGTCGAATTTCTTTAGCAATACCTATCTGCCGCGCGTCTTCGGTAAGCTAGATGGTTTCCGGATGCTTCCGGCTCTCACTGGCATACTTGAGATGTACGGCGTTGCCGGTAATTTCATACCCTTTGGTCTGCCCCCTGTTCAAGCCACCTATAAGGCCCTCTTTGAGGCCGGCGCCGAAGCCCTGAAATGGGGAATGGCCATGGGTGCCTTCAGTGCCGAGGTAACCGCCGCCGGCTTCCCCATAATAGCCGCCGGATTTACCAAGGCGCCCTTTGATGTAGTTGGCGATACCTTGAGAGGAACCAGAGGGGTAATGGTGGATATGTACCGCTGTCCGGATAAGCTCCTTGAAGCCATGGAGAGATTAACGCCGCTCATGATTAAGATGGGGGTAGGCACCGCCTTGATGGCCGGACACCCCATAATATTCATGCCTCTGCACAAAGGTGCCGATGGCTTCCTCTCCGATGAGCAGTTCAAGAAGTTCTACTGGCCTACCTTTAGGAAGGTCATGATGGGTTTGATTGCTGAGGGTGTCGTACCAATGCCAGCGGCTGAGGGGCATTGGAACACGCGTATGGAGGTTGTCTGCGACCTACCCAAGGGCAAGACCCTATGGATGATCGACCAGAGCGATATGGCTAAAGCCAAGAAAACGCTGGGCAAGGTTGCCTGCATGTTCGGCAACGTGCCCTCCGACCTGTTGAAGCTGGGCACGACCCAGCAGGTGAAGGACTACGTTAAGAATCTGATAGATACCTGCGCCAAGGGCGGCGGTTTTATCGTGAGCAATGGGGCCTTCTTTGACGAAGTCAAGGCGGAAAATGTAAAGGCAATGGTTGATGCCGCAATGGAGTATGGCAAGGTATACAAATAGCTTACTAAAAGCAGGCTTTAAAAGGGCGGCATAATAGGGCTATCCTGATGGCATGCTCTGGGCCGCTAGCGAGACCCAGAAGGAGAAGGACATGCCCGTAATCCGCGATATCCCCTTGAGCTTAAAGAGCCGGGAAGTACTGCGCCGGCAGGGGTTCGGGGGACGTTCCAAGATTAAGCCTGAGATAAAGAGTGTAATTACCGAAATACTGGCCAGCGTCAAGAAGACGCACCTCCTAGAGCCGGCTGTTGCCTATGAAATCTACCCCACAACCGGGATGAGCCCTACCCAGATATCGCTTGCGGGTGGTAAAGCGATACAGGGGCCATTGCTACCGGCAATCTTCCCCGAGGCGAAGGAGCTTGTCGTTCTCGTTGGCACCATCGGCCCCGGCTTGGAAAAAAAGGTAACCGACTACACCAACCGTGGCCAGAAGCTGCGAGCTATGCTCCTAGACGGCATTGGCAGCGCCGCCGTAGACGCCCTGATTCCCCAAGCCCTGAAGTTTATCTCAGGCGAGGTCTCCCCAAGAGGCTATGAGATAAGCAGCCCGGTTACCCCGGGTATGCCTGGTTTCCCCATCACCGAGCAGTGGAATTTACTTGAACTGGTGCCGAGGCAGGAAATCGGCGTGAGCCTGACTTCGGGAGGGTTAATGGTTCCCCGCAAGTCAACCTCTATGGTCATCGGCATAGGGCCCAAAATGACGAGATGGACACAGGCTGAGGTTTGTCGGCGCTGTAGCCTCAAGGAGACCTGCCCCTACCGGGTTATAGAGTGATTTGTGGCTCTACTTTATTTCCAGTCTTCTTGACGGGGCTGACTCGATAATCTCCCAAAAGAGGCCTACCAGCTCAGGGTCAAATTGGGTTCCAGCACAGCGTTTTAACTCACTAAGGGCGTCTTGCGGTGATAGCTGTTCGCGGTAGGGCCGGGGGGAGGTCATGGCGTCGTAGGCATCGGCTATAGCCAGGATGCGGCCTTCTACGGGAATACTATCACCCTTTAGGCCGGAAGGATAGCCCCTGCCGTCATAGTGTTCGTGGTGGTGCAGGATAGCCGGCAGGCAGTTGATGAGGTCGATGATGTGCCTCAGTATCTCCACGCCAAGCTGGGGGTGGACTTTAACCGGCTCCCATTCCTTATCGGTTAGCGGTCCCTCTTTGCTGAGGATAGAATCGGGGATGCCGACTTTACCTATATCGTGCAGCAGGCTGGCAGCGCGAATGGTGGCTATTTTGTCTTGGGGCAGGTTGAGCGCCTCAGCCATGGCTACTGAATATTCGCTGACTTTTCGGGAATGGCCGTAGGTGTAGTGGTCCTTGGCGTCAACGGTGGCGGCTAGAGCGTAGATAATACTCAGGGCTCTGGGCCTGGCCTCAAGCTCGGTGTTTATATTGGGCGTTTCCGGTTTGTTTAAATCTGAGGATAGACACGTTCTATTTCTGCCTCCCTGTTTAGCCCGATACAGTGTGGCATCGGCACGGCCGATGATTTCCTCTTTCATCACCCCATCGGCTGGCCAGCTGGCGATGCCGAGGCTGACCGTTATCGGCATTGCCCGGGAGCTTGTTTTTGACTCTATTGTTTTGCGAATACGCTCGGCGACTCTGGCGGCGGCATCAAGCGAAGTCTCCGGCAGAATAATGGCGAACTCCTCGCCCCCGTAGCGAAAGGCTAGGTCTATACTTCGGATTGAGCTTTCAATGTACCTGCCGATTTTTCTCAAGACCTCATCCCCGGCTAGATGTCCATAGATATCGTTATAGGCCTTAAAGAGGTCTATATCCAGCATTATCAGGGAGAATGTGCTGCCGAAGCGAGAACCTCGGGCAATCTCCTGCTCCAGACGTTCGTGGAAATGGCGGTGGTTATATAGCCCGGTCAGCCCATCGGTATTGGCCCTTATTGTCGCCTGGGCGTAAAGGTGGGCATTTTCAATCAGGATGCTGGCTTGACTGGCCATGCCCACTATTAGTTCTACATCTTCATGAGAGTAGATGCTGCCCCGCTTTTTTTGGCCCAGGGCTAGGATGCCGATTAGCCCGCCCCCGCTCTTAATGGGGCACAGGATTTCCAGGTTAAAGGCATTCAAGCCCTCCTTTTCTGTCTGCCACAGCCCTTTGAGTTCCGGGAAGCTATCAATTTGCTTTAGGTCAAGAGGTTTGCCTTCTTTCTCAAGCCAAGCCACTATGGGGTTATCGGCATTAAGGCTGAGTTCATCGCTTGAGGCGTCTTCGGCTTCGGGGTAGGTAAATTGGGTGGTAAAGTCGCCGCTATTGGTATCCTCAAAGAGCAATTTGGCTTGGGTGATGTTTAGCGCCTTGGTTACGGCGGGTAACATTTCGCTAGCCAATTCATTCAGGTTGATGATATTGCCCATTTTACTGCTGAAGGTGAGCAGCGTCTGGCGGTACTCATAGGTTCCCCGGTAGAAGAAACGGTCTACCAGTTCTTGGAAGAGAAGCCTTAGCGGGCGGGCCAGCAGCGCCATCGCCAGGGCTAAAAAGGAGGCAAGTATTAAGATAATATAGAGTGGCTGGTCAGGGATTAATCTCAAGCCTAGTACTATGGCACCGGCATAAATGCCAACCAGACAGATTAGCAGCATGATGTAGGTTATTCCCCTTCGTGCCACCAGGTTGATGTTTAGTAGCTGGTATCTCTGGATGGCATAGGCAATTATCAGGGCATTAGCCAGGTTGCCGAGGTGGTCGGTGGGTAAGCCAGCTAGAACCGGAGTAAAGGGATTAACATAGGTTACCAATATTACTAAGCCTGAGCCGGCTATTAAATACATTGTTCTATTGCGGTCAGCGGGGTCTGTGGAGTTGCGGTACCTCCGCACCAGCATCAGCATGGCGGTGAGGAGGAAGGGAAAGAGAATGCCACCCAGGATATAGGGCCAGGGTCCAATTTCATGGTATAGGAATCCGTTAACAAAATAGGCGCTCTGGACCATATTCCCACTGAAGCCAAATGCCAGAACACCCAAAACAAGGCCGTAGCCGATATATACCCCTATACCGCCTGGTTTATTATTGTAAGACCTGACGAAGTGGTAGTAAGCAACGGCTACCCAGGGAATGGCGGCGATAACCATTACGTTCCAGAAGAGTATGTGTTGGGGGTAGGGGTTGGAGACGAGCATGAAAGAGGTAAAACTCCATACCCCGGAGGCAGAGAGAAACAGGATAAATGCTTTATTGGCTCGTCTGCCGGCTTGTTGTAAGACTATTGCTGCTAGGGCGGCATATGTTAGGAAGCTGACGAGCGGTATTATCGCCCACATATTCATTTTATGAGCTTATTCTCCCGGTACTAGTACTAGTGTAGCTAATAAAAATAACCATCATTATATAATAAGGAATTATCCGTTATAGCTTTGGGGTTGTCAATAGGAATATTGGGGGGTATTCTTTAGTAGTGGCGAAAGATGAGCACCGAGTTATGTCCGCCGAAGCCGAAGGAGTTTGACATGGCGGTCTTAACCTTGACAGAGCGTGCCTCATTAGGCACATAGTCCAGGTCACACTCGGGGTCGGGGTGAGTGAGGTTTATCGTTGGGGGCACAATGCCGTGATTTATGGCTAGTATGCATATCACCGCCTCAATGCTCCCAGCGGCTCCTAAAAGGTGCCCTAGCATAGATTTGGTGGCGGAGACGGGGATGTGGTGGGCATCATATCCGTTTCCGCTAAAGACGCTTTTAATAGCCCGGGTTTCAGCTCGGTCATTAAGCAGGGTGGCTGTGCCGTGGGCATTAATATAGTCAATATCGCTGGGCTTGAGGTTAGCCCTTTTCAGGGCTAGTCTTAAGGCTCTGGCGGCACCCTCGCCGTCAGGCGACGGCTGGGTCAGGTGAAAGGCATCGCTGGTGGCGCTATAGCTGGCGATTTCAGCCAGTATAGGAGCGCCACGCTCCGCGGCGTGGTCGGCGTCTTCAATGACCAAGATGGCCGCGCCTTCGCCCATGATAAAGCCGTCACGCTCGGCGTCGAAGGGACGGCAGGCCGCTGGCGCTCCGTTGTTACTGGCTGCCAGGGCACGGATAGCGTTAAAGGCGACCAGCACCAGGGGGATGATGGGCGCTTCAGTGCCGCCGGCTATCATCACCTTGGCCGCGCCGGCTTTAATCGCCTGATAGGCTTGCCCGATGGCGTCACTGCCGCTGGAGCAGGCTGAGGACGGTGAGTAGCTCAGTCCCTTGGCACCCAATATCAAAGAAACCTGTACCGAGGGGGCATCGCCGGTCATAGTCGGTGCCAGAACCGGGCTTACCCTCCTTGGGCCTTCTTCACTCAGTATCTTGTATTGCTCGCAGACCGAGAGCAGTCCGCAGACGCTATTACCGATGATAACGCCGGTCTCCTCAGCGTTGCTACTATCTATCTTCAGGGCGGCTGATTCTGTTGCCTGGAGGCTGGCGGCCACGGCAAACTGGGTGAACCTGTCCATGCGGCGGGCTTCTTTTCGGTTGACATAAACCATGGGGTCAAAACCACTGGCTTCGGCGGCAAATTTGACCTCAAGGGATGACGGGTCAAAGCTGGAAATATAGCTAACCCCCGATTTTCCGGCAATGAGGGCTTCCCACATGCTGGGAACAGTTAACCCCACCGGGCTTACTGCGCCGAGACCGGTAACGACTACCCGCCGGCCGTTATTATTTATATCTTCTGTCTTCATTTTGTTTTGCTATAAATGCCTTCCGGCTGCTTTTCTGGCTCGGCGGTTGGCGGTGTCTGGTCGCCATTGACCAGGCAGGCGATGATGCCGTCAGAGGGGTTGATGTGGGGCGGCTTGAGGTGGGCCAGGTCGGCGCCAGCCGCCTGCTGTCTTAACATGTAGCCCTGGAAGGCGTTTTCGGGAAGCAGGGTAACCTCTAATGGTCTTAAGCCCAGAAATTCTTCCAGGTCAGCATAGGGAGCATCCAATATTTTTAGTTCGTGGTGTACCGCTTCGGCTATTTGCTCCTCGGTGATATAGCCGTTTTCCCTGGGCTCGAGGTAAAGGTGCAGTATTGGTTTTTCCCTGACCTCCTTGCGCACTGTCCACTCTTTATAGGCTACCCCGGTGTTCTCTATAGCCTGCCAGATAACCCTTTCGGTCAAGCGGGTGAAGCCGGCGATGTCGATCATATCATCCACCCGGGAGTGAAACACCATCTGGGGGATGTCTATATTTAAATTTTCGTTGCGCATTGCTGTTATCTTAATCATATCGCCCAGCTTATACCTGATGAGCGGGCCACCGTAGAAGTTGGTAATGGCCAGCTCGTAGTTTTCTCCCGGCTTGACCTCGTCTAGAAGTAGTGTGCTTGGCTGGTAGAAGGGGTCTTCTCTGGATTTCAGGCTTTCCTGCTGGGGGATAAACTCCAGGAAGTTGAGGTGAGGGATGAAGGTCATATCCTGATAGTCCCAGGTCTGTGTCGCCATAACTATGCCCTCGGTGCCGCCATAGACATCCAGGGGATACCTCCCCCACATCTCCTTGACCTTTTCCCTGAATACCGAGCCATCCGAGCCGGTTGAGACTAATCCTTTGAGCTTCCAGATGTCCCTGGGCAGCAAGGGGCGGCGAGCCAGTTTGCTCTTTATTAGCCCTTGTAGCAGGCGGGATAGCGCCTTGGGCTTGCCCAAAAGCGGCCTGAGATCGATTTTCCCGTCTCTCTGGCTGAAGCGCTCGCCAATAGCTACCAGTACACTGGACAGGGCGAAGAACAGGTCCAGCCCCTCGGATAGAGCCAGCTTGAAACCGAGCTGCACCCTTTCCTCAAAGGGCATATCCTCGGCCACCTTTACTGGCGGCAGGAAGTCAAACACTTCGTGAGGGGCAGCGTGGATGAGCGAACCGGTGGTGTAGGGTGGGGGGGCTAGAGCATAGAGGAATTTGTCCTTTCTCTTGTAGTTAATTTCGCCCTTCTGCTGGCAGCAGGAGAAGGCAAGGCAGGCGAAGAGCAGGGCACGCAGTTCCTCAAACTGCCGGGCGGTAACCGGGACCCACTTGAAGGGGTACTCACCAGACCGGCCCGAGGTGTGCTGCCAGAACAGCGGTTTCTGGGGCAGGGCGCGCTCACTTTTGGTCAGGAGGAATGGTTCATAATCAGCATAGGTGGTTATGGGCACTAGCTTGCGGAATTCCTCCACAGTTTCGGGCTCAGCCCCGCGCATGATACTCCGGCCCAGCTTGCAGTTTTTGAGCAGTTCGAGCTGCTCCAGTAGTAACCGCCGCTGAATCTTCATGCAATCATCCAGGCTCAGGTCAATAAAGCCGCAGCACTTTCGCCAGAGTTCTTCGTTTTTACCTTTGGTGAGTAATTCAGCTTCTTTAGTCATCTTATTCCCTCTACTTTAGTTGAAGATTTCTAGGCCCCGGCCTGCTTGAGTGAGTTTAGGAAGGCTCTTATGCTCCGCCGATTGGGCA
Source organism: uncultured Dehalococcoidales bacterium (assembly GCA_964597155.1). Taxonomy (GTDB): domain Bacteria; phylum Chloroflexota; class Dehalococcoidia; order Dehalococcoidales; family BS750m-G39; genus DUEC01. The sequence goes on along the minus strand of CAZQXA010000001.1, from coordinate 10,369 downwards.
GGAGCATCGGCGTCTGGCGCCGGTAGTTGTCATATCCGGCAAACATCCTGCCCAGGGAGAACCTGTCCTGAATGATTACCAGCAGGATATCCAGCAAAATCCATATCGGTGAGGCGATGAGCATCAGGAGAGACCGAGAGACCAGCACCAGGGAGAGCATGACCAGGATAAACCAGTGCAGCCAGGGGTGGCGGACAAGGGCATAAAGACCGGTGGTTACCAGCTTATCCCCAACGCCGGTGGCAACATACGTCTTGCGGAAAGGGAGGTTGATAAACAGGGAATATATCAGCAGGGGTAGGGAAACCAGGAGCAATGCCCAGCCCAACCAGGTTGACCAGATAGGTAATGAGAGCTTATCCGGGGTAAAGCAGGCCATAATAGCTGAGTAAGCCAGTAAGCCGTTGCCTACCAGCCAGGTAGCTGGTTTGGCCCCCGGGACCCTTTTTAGGGAGACGATATCAAAAACATGTATTACCAGGAGACCGAGGCTGCCTAAAGCTATATAGAGCATGCTATAACTTCCCTAAAGCCTTTACCTGTTCTGAATATGGCAGATAGAGCTAGCAAAGGGAAGATATAGTGTTCTAGAACAATGTTCTATTCCTGGAGGGCTAATAAAAAGACCCCTTCTGCAGGGAGAAGGGGGTCTTTAAAAGCGCTTGAATACGGGTTTTTTAAGCCCGATAGGCTATTTCCATTTAATCTTGGCTTCTTTGCTCTCGCCTTCAGGGGAAAGGTGGTTTTCCAGCTCTTCCAGCTTGCTGCTCAGCTCCTCAAATTCAGCTTTGGGCGATTTTTTACCAAGCTCAAGCCCGTAGCTGACAAAGAAGTCGAGAAAGGTTTTAAGCAGGCTCTTTATATCCTGCTCAAAGGCTTGAATCTCTTGCCGGGTTACATAGTGTTGTTTCTTGGCCTCTTCTTTTATCTGGCTATCAACCAGGGAGATAATCTCTTCTTTGCTGGTGTACGGTTTATCTTGGACCTCTACTTTTAGCTGGCTCTCAACCAGGAAATTAATGAATTCAGCCTGGCTTAGGTCTCCGCGGTTATCATCAATTTTCTTGATGACCTCCGCCGGCAATATCAACATTCTTTTTTCAGCCATTATCTCTCCCTTGCGTCGATGTTTCTATGATAGCCTTCAGGACAATTTTTAGCGCTACCCTTCTATTGCTTTAAAGTTTAGTAGCGCCTTCTCTTTCTCTGCCTTATATACCCCGGATTTGGCAAGCCCTTGGAGGTTAGATCTCCTCCTCGGCAAACTCAAGCATTTCCAGGATGCTCTCTATATTTCTTAGCAGCCGCAGGCCCTTTCTGGTTACTCTATAAGTAACCACCGGGTTTCCCACCATCACTTTGGTTATAAGCCCCAGTTGCAGCAAGAAGCTGAGATATTTTTGCAGCTGGCTGTAGCTCATATTGGCGCTGTACATTATCTCGGTCTTGCCAGCTTCACCCAGCCTTAACATATCGGCTATTACTTCAATGCTGGACCTTCGGCGTTCTAATCTCATTATCTGCCTGCTATCTATTACTTTTAACCTAGTACTATAGTGCTATATCCTACTCCAGTCAAGGGGAGGTTGTCAAGAGGGTGGTCACCAGATAGGGCTAAAATAGCCCCTGATACCAGCTGAGGATGTCATTTCCCCAAAGCAGGGTAGCTATGGCTGCCAGGGAGAGGAAGGGGCCAAAGGGAATAGCCTCCTTGCGCCTCTTTATTTTAAGGCTGAGAAGAAGCACAGCCACCACCCCGCCCAGAATTACCCCGATAAGCAGGGCAACGAGGGCCAGGGGGAAGCCGGTAACCAGGCCGACAAGTGCCGCCAGCTTAACATCCCCCCAGCCCATCCCCCCTCGGGAAATAATAACTACCAGGAAGAAAAACACCAGCCCAATGCCACCACCGATGGCCGCCCGCCCGATGAAGGGGACAATTTCTATATCGGGCAGGAAGATGCTGAAGAAGATGCTGAGGAGCAGAGCTAAGCCTATAGCCGGGTAGACTACCTTGTTCAGGATAAGCCCCTTCTCCAGGTCAATGACCATGAGGACAATAAAAAGACAGGAATAAAAAGCGGCAATGGCTAATGCGATACCTGAACCATGTTGCCAGACCATATGCCAGCAGAGGTAGGCGAAGAGGGCGCCGGTGCCAATCTCCACCCAGAGTATTCGCTTGGGGATGGGGGTTTGGCAATAGCGGCAGCGGCCGCGTAGCCACAGATAGCTGAAAACGGGAATTAAGTCTTTTATGGCCAGGCGGCGCTGGCAGGAGGCGCAGTGAGAGGCGGGGGAAATAAGCGACTCACTTGCGGGCAGGCGGTCAATGCAGACATTGAGGAAGCTAGCCACAATCATGCCGAAGAGGGTGTAAATAACGACAAGGGCGATTTCCATTATTCCCTCTATTTTCTATGCTTCTAAAGATAAAGTCAACACATTGGCGGCTCTTGGTCTTTAAAAGGGGAGCAGTAAGGCGGTAAAAAAGTAATATTGACTTTTACTATCTGTCAATCTATACTTGGCTTTAACCGCTAAATTTATTATAGAGTGAGAAGATGGCAGAAGTGAACGAGCCTACTGCTAGTAACCCCCAACCAGCCAAAACCACCCCCACCATCAGCGGGGAGGTGAGGGAAAAGGCGAAGAAACTGGCGGCTGAGCTGCTGGCGGGGAGGATTGTTGATATTAAACCAGAGCTTGATTTCACCAGCGAGCTGGGCTTTAGCTACCCGGTGGTGGAGCAAGCCTTAAAGGTCAAGGGCAGGGAAGCAGTATCAATTCTGGAATCCCTGGTTTCTAGGGAGATACTGGTAAGGAATTTCTTTGATAGGCTGCTCCGCTGTTCCCAGTGCCACTCGGTAAATATAAGACCATATAGTTGTTGTCCTCAATGCGGCTCGGGGAATTTTGCCCGGGGCCGTGTCTTTGAACACCTCTCCTGTAAGTTCGGCGGGCTGGAGGACGAGTTTGTTTCTGGCGAGGGATATCTCTGTCCCAGGTGCGGCCTGGAACTGCACATTGGCGGTGGCGACTACCAGAGCCTGGGCTTGATGTGCAAGTGTTATGATTGCTACGAGATATTCAGCCAGCCGGAGATACAATGGCGCTGCCTGAAGTGCGATGCCCTCACTCCCCAGGATGAGATTGATGAGGTAATTGTCTATTCCTATAGTTTCAACGAGGCCAAGAGGGGCTGGCTGGAGTTTGAGGTCAAGCCCAAGGCACAGCTCATAGAAACCCTGAAGCGACTCGGCTATAAGGTGGAGGAAGATGCCGTTGTCAAAGGCAGGTCGGGGGCGGAGCACACCATAGATATACGGGCCATTAAGGATGACGGCATTGTTGTTCATGATATTGCCATCGGCATTAAGGTCGCCAGGGAGGCGATAGAGCTGGGGGAGATATGTGACTTTGATGATAAGGTCTATGATATTGGCATTCACGATAAAGTCTTGGTTGTCCTCCCCGGGTTAACTAAGGAAGCCGAGAAGTTTGCCAGCCAGCAGAGGATAAAGCTACTCGAGGTCAAGGGTTTGGAGACGGTGCTGGCTAGCAGTGCTGCCAAGCCCGCCGTGGAAGCGCCCAAGGAGCCCTTTGCCTTTAAGTCCAAATCACAGCTTATAGAGTACCTGAAGCGGCGCGGCTACGAGGTGAAGGAGAACGCTAAGGTCAGCGGCAGGTCGGGCGCGGCCCATAAAATAGATATACTGGCTACCAGGGATGACGGCATTGTCGTTCATGATGTCGCCATCGGCACCGAGGTGGCTGGGGGACCGGTGGGACTGGAAAAGGTGTTCGCTTTTGATAATAAAGCCTATGATATAGGCATTATGGACAAGGTCTTCATCGCTGTTCCCGGCCTGGCTAAGGAAGCCAAGCAGTTTGCCCAGAGGCAGAGAATCAAGGTCTTTGAAGCCAAGGGACTATAAGTCCTCTCATTAGCCCCTTCTTAGAAGCTAACCAGCCTCTTTATTAAGCCTCCTAACCATTACTATTGGACTACTGACATAAAGGAACCACCTATTACTAGCCCCATATTACTATGTACTACCACTGCTAACTGTTACTAATGAACTATTGACCCTAAAAAGGGCAAATAATATCATAAACATACCTAACAATAGTTAGGCTAAATTGAGTCTAAATAACCAAAAGAAGGGAGGTGACAAATGAGACTAAGGAGGTTACTCAAGAGCTTTCGCTATGGCGAGAAGGGCTTCACCCTAATTGAGTTGCTGGTGGTGATAGCTATCCTCGGCATCCTGGCGGCAATAGTGGTGCCTAACTTTGGCCGGTTCTTCGGCGCAGGTCAAACGGAAGCGTGTGACATTGAAGAGCGGATGGTGGAAACAGCTACCATGGCCTATGTTGCCGAGATTCACGCCTGCCCCGATGCCATTGACGACCTGGCTAACTACTTTGAGGGCGGCGTAGGCGACATAGATGGCACCTATACCTTTGCCGGCACTTATCCCGACTGCACCGTAGTTCAAGCAACTTGTCCATGAAGCCCAGCCATCTAAACTAGCCGGGTACTCATTTGTAATCTTTTAAGCTAGAGGGCTTCGAAGCCCTGGCGAATAGCAAAAGCGAATTAGAAAAGCTTATTGGTGAGGTTATGTTTAGACCTTGCCAATGAGCTTTTCTGTTTTTTGGATTTGTTGCCTATAGAGGGAAGAAGGCCGTTTATTGGAGGGTAGGGATTGGGGGGGCTTTTTGGGGAAGAGACTATTTGACCTCAACCTTGCCGATGAGTTTTTCCACTTCCGTGCGGTCGTTGCAGAAAGCGATCAGGGATTCGCCGTTGATGGCCCCTTTAAGATAGAGGTTAACCAGGGCTTCATCCAGTGAGATCATACCTATTTCCCGGTGGGTGCGGATTACATTTGGCAGCTGGTAGATTTTGCCCTCGCGGATGAGGTTCCTCACCGGTGCATTGGCCAGCATAACCTCAACGGCGGCTATCCTCCCCGAGCCGTTAGCCCGGGGGACGAGCACCTGACATAACACACCAATCAGCAGAGAAGCTAACCGCGTCTGGGCCAGGTGGCGCTCATCGGGGGGAAACAGGTCTATTACTCTCTCCATCGCTTGAGTGGCGCTGGGGGCATGGCCGGTGGTTAATACCAAATGCCCGGTCTCAGCTATGGTAAGCGCTGCCGCCGCCGTATCCAGGTCCCTCATCTCTCCCACCAGAATCACGTCCGGGTCCTGCCTCAGGACATGCTTCAGGGCGGCAGCAAAGGACTTGGTATCGCTGCCTAACTGGCGCTGGGTTATAGCGCAATTTTTACTGGAGTAGACATATTCTATAGGGTCTTCAATAGTAACTATATGGCGGCTTTCATTGGTGTTCAGGTGGTTAATCATAGCCGCCAGGGTGGTGCTTTTACCACTGCCGGTAGGCCCGGTAACTATTACCAGCCCCCTTGGCTTTAAGGCCAGCTCCTTGCATATTGCCGGCAGCTCCAACTCATCTATGCTGGGGACTTCTGGCGGCAAAAGGCGCAGGGCAAGGCTGATAGCCCCGCGTTGCTGGGCGGCATTGCAGCGCACATGCCCAATCTCAGGCAGGACGTAGCTAAAATCAAGCTCCAGATTTTTGTTGAAATCTTCCCTTTGCTCGGCGGTGGTTATCTGGTCGAAAGCCTGGTTTATATCGTCCTCAGTGAGCTGTGTGGCGCTATCTATCGGCGTTAGCGAGCCGTCAATGCGCAGCAGTGGCGGGTTGAAGGCAACCAGGTGCACGTCAGAGGCCGCCTTTGACTTAGCCGTATAAAGTAAGGCGAAAATATCCACTTCTCTTATTCCCTCGGCTCCAGGAGAAACTCAAATTCAAAGCCGGTGACTTCCCCCTCCTCCTCTACAGCTCCTATAGATGTGATAGTCACCGTAGCAAACCGGCCGCTGGCTCTTAAACTTCGGGCATAGGCGAAAATACTCTGCTCATCGGGGGATATGCCGCTTACGGTGGCGCTATTAACGACATGGCCAACGCCGGTCAAATTTATATTCTCCGGTCGCAGGGTTACAATCTGGCTGACATCGGTGTTAACCTCTATGCGAATATCTTGCAGGGTGTTGAAGGTGGCATCAAAGATATCGGTAGTGGCTTCTATCTCCGCAATCTGCGGTTCTATCAGCCCGACCTGTTCCTGCATTGCCGTTATTCCGGCGCTCTCCTGGGCGATAAGACCTTCAGCGGTTTCCAGTTCGGAGCGCAATACCCCGGTATGAGCCGCCGTGTTGATAATGAGGGCTATCAGGCCGACAATTATGCTGCTACTGATGGCTAGGGAAACGGGGACAAAGAGGTTTGGCAGGCGGACAGGCTTGGCCCGGTAGACCTCGGGCATGGCGTTAAGATTCACCAGGGAAAAGTTAGCCTCCCCTCTTTCGGGTAGTAGCTCCTTAAGAGCCAGCCCTATGTTTACCATAAATCCGTTGGGGTTAAAGCCATCAGGGGATTCCACCGGCGAGGGCAGTATTGACACCGGACTTACCGACTTACCAGCCAGTGTTTCCCAGCTCTCCGGTGCCTTTGCCAGGTCACCACAAACCAGCATGGGCACGGTTGAATCTAAAGGCGCATCCTGGTGGCTGGAATTGTAGAAGGTGATAGTCCTATCAATCTCTTCGGCTATGGCTGATAACTTTTCCGATGACGATTCAGCCTCGCCGGGTAGTGACAGCCGGTGGATTACCTGGGGTATCCTCTCGGTCATAACTACAATGTCGGTGTTGTCTGACGTGCTATTTACGATTATGGACCTGGGCTCATTCGCCGTTCGGCACAGGGCTAGGGGAGCTAAATCCATGCTATAGGGCTGAAGGCCTGCCTGTTGTAGCGTTCGTTGCAGGGCGTCAGCCACATTGCGCGGGAAGGCGGCTAGGAAAAGGCGTGTCTCTCCTTTGGTGGGGGGAAGAGTCTGGTAAGAAAGGTAAACCTCCTCCAAAGGCACTGGTATCACCCTTTTTGCCTCACGCTTTACCGCCTCAGGCAATACCGCCTCGGGCAGCTCGGGAAGGGTTATTAGACGATATACCGAGTTGTGGCCGCTTAAGCTGGCGATGACCTTCCCCATGGCTATCTTTTCCATCTTGAATAGCTCCTTGAGCTTGGTGGCTACCTTGGCTTCCTCAAGGACGAGCCCCTGGCTTACCAGCCCCGGCTCCAAGGGCAAGCTGGCCCACTTTCCCACTCGCCTGCCATCCATTACCAGCAGGTTAATGGCGTCGTCTCTAATAAATAGGGTAATAACTTCTTTAGCCATAATTATTCCTCTTGCTCCTGGTAACTGTAAATAATAAGCGTGACCAGAGCTGTAGGCGCTTCTACTTCCTCACCAGGTTCAGGAGCCAGTATACTTACCAGGTCTATGGTAGCGTTGGTGAAGTAATCGCCGCTGGTCACGGCGTTAAGGAAAGCGGTTATATTATTTATCGTCTGGTCAATAAATCCCTGGGTCCAGGTTACATGAGGGGCGTCTTTTGCCTGTACCTGCACCTCAAAAGCGGTGGTATCGAAGATAATGCCCAGCACATCTTCTTGGGAAGTCTCTGAGACAGTGAGGCTGGCTATTTCCAGGTCATGGGCATGGGCAATGATAAATAGCTCCTCGTCGTAGGCAATGCTATCCACTTCTTGAGGGAATCTTGACCGGCTGGCGTCGTACGCTTCCGTAGCTTCGTCTAGCTGGTCTTCGACCAGGGCCAGTTGGCTTTCCCAGTATTCCCTTTCGGTAACGACCTGGGGCAGCAGGGTTTGTGCCGAGGACAGCTCCTCCTCCACACTGGCATGCTCGCCGGAAGTCCGGGCGTAGCCCAAGATAAGAATGCCCAGGGCAATAACGAAAATGCCGCCGCCCAGGATTAACCAAGCTGTCTTACCTAATCTCATCGTCTGCTCCTGCTATGGATTAATCTCCCAGGTGCGAATCTGGTAATCGTCCCCGCCGACATTGGGCAGGGCTTCAATATCGCCAAGCCCCAAGGGGTACTCAATCTTATTGTTGCCCGAGCCGGTAACACCCAGTCCGCACACAGCTCCGTATATCTTGCTGTTCCCCGTCAGGTTAACGTTACCATTGGGGGCGTAGACCACGGCTGATGTCCAGTTATTGCCGCTAATATAAATATCGCCCTCGGTGGAAAAAACGAAGGGGATATTGTCAAGGTCAAGTTTACTATTCCCGGTTATAGAAATATTACCCTCGGCAAGAATAGAATAGCCGCCCTCAATGCGGGTGTTGCCGCTCATACTGATGGTGCCATCAACATAGACGGTTCCTTCCAGTCTTACAATGTAATTCCCCGAAATGGACAGGTTTCCGGTAATATGTAGTGGTCCCAGGTCGTAATAACCATTGCCACTGATACTCAGGTTGCCTGAATGGATACCGCCCAGCTCTGCCTCCTCCAGGTATGTTGCGCTATCTATCTCCGGCGGAGTTAGTGGTGCCGCGCCTTCAGTTTCATCCCCCTCAATCTGGGCGTTACCACTTAGATGAATATCTAAAGTGGCCGTACCGTCGCCTCTTATTCTGGCGTTACCACCTAGGTAGATTTCACCGTTGGCGAAGATATTGCCTTCCCCGCTGGTCGGGGATGAGGTAACCTCTGAATTGCCACTAAGGGTTATGTCCCCGTTGAGGGAGGTAATGGCATTGTCAAAAATGGAAATGCCGTCACTGGAGATTAGATAGGACTCAATGGTGGTGCTGGATTCTTCATCGGTGGTGGCGGTGGAGGTGATTCTATAGGTGGTGTCATCTACATAGGTTATGATAATGTCCACCTCTTTGCCGTTGATATCGGCTATCTGGTATGACCAGGCGGGTTCACCATCGCCGGGCAGCTCCTCGGCGTCGGCTATTATCTGCCGTATGGCATCCTCTATGCCGCCATCAGCGGCGTAGAGCTCGTTCATATCCTCCTCATAGACGGCATTCGTGTCCACACCGGTGCCCACAAACTCCAGGACCGGAGCGGCGACCAGACCGCCCAGAAGGAGCAGAATCAGGACCGCAACCAGTGCTTGCCCTTTCTGTTCCCTTATTACCTTCTTTAGTATCCTTTTCATCTTCTATCAAGCCTCCTTTCTGCCGGCTCCTATGGTGGGCCAATCTCCCAGGAGCGAATCAGGTATTCAGTACCTTCGTTGCCGCTGCCACCCCCGCCGGGAAAGTTTACTCCACCTTCACCTGGTTGTGACCAAGTGACACTGCCATTCTGTATATAGACTTCGGTGGAGCCGGCTAAAGTGCCGTAAAAATCACCATTAGGCTGCATATAAGTCATGCCTGTTATCGACATGACCAGAACGTAATCGGCCGGACTGGAGCTCATGTTTGGTTTGAATTGAATATTACCAACAGCAATAATGCACCCCGAACCGGTGAGCGTGCATTTACCCCCGATTTCAAGGGCGTATCCGCCGGTCTCGTCGCTCTCAACAAATATAGCCTGCCCGTTGAGGTTGAGAGTGAAATCATGTCCTGTCGCGCCAATCACTGTATTGCCGGTAATATATAAAGTGCCGTTAAGTGACACGGTTAACCCCGAAGACCCGCTGTTTACTATTGATAGCGTCCCATCTCTATAAAGAGGGCCAAGTCCAGTAGCCACGTAGTTTTTCACATCTAGACTGCCGCTAGGGTAGGGGGTTAAACCCTCTACATCAGCAAAGTAAAACATGGCCAGTTCCTCAGGCGTAGGCCAGTCTCCATCGTAGTTGGCTTCCGGCCCATGCTCTTCCCCCTCGGGCGGGTAAACAGTAGTCGGGCCTCGCAATGTATAATCACCTTGGCTGGTGATGACGTTATCAAGTACACCGGCATAATCACCGTACAACGCGGCAAGGAAGACTTCGATTTGAGTGTTGCCCGCGGTGGAGGTGATTTTATAAGCGGCGGTATCTATATAGGTTATGGTAATCTCTACCCCTTGGCCGTTCACATCAGCTATTTGGTATGACCATATGGGGGCACCCTCGCCGGGCAAGCCCTCGGCGCCATTTATTATCTGCTGTAAGGCATCCTCTATGCCGGAATCGGCGGCGTAAAGCTCGTGCATGTCCTCCTCATAGACGGCACCCGTTTCCACCCCGGTGCTGGCAAAGCCCATAAGAGGAACGGTGATTAGGCCGCCCAAAAGGAGCAGAATCAAGACCGCAACCAACGCTTGCCCTCTCTCCCCTCTTAGCACCTTATTGAATTTCCTTTTCATCTTCATCAGCCTCCTCTTGGCTTGTTAGCCACCCGGGGGCGCGCTTGCTCGTTGCTTAATTTCATATATCCCGGTCGAAGTTGCTTCCTGTGAGCCAGCGCCCACAGTGGCAACTACGGTGAAGGTGAGCACG